>DASWIE010000042.1:0-12434 GCA_036397815.1 Candidatus Limnocylindria bacterium | reverse complement strand
GCCCGTCGGGCGAAATGACGCTGGTGATCGACTCGTCGCAGATGGCGCTGCAGGTCCATGAGTCGTGCGGCCACCCGATCGAGCTCGATCGGGTGCGGGGCATGGAGGCGAGCTTCGCGGGCACCTCGTTCCTGACCGTCGACAAGCTGGACCGGCTGCAGTACGGCAGTCAGCACGTCAACATTGATGCCGATGCCACCGCCGCGGGCGGGCTGGGCACCTTCGGCTATGACGACGAGGGGGTTCCCGCCCAGAACGTGCCGATCGTCTCCGCCGGCCGCTTCGTGGGGTACCTGACCAGCCGCGAGACGGCGCCGATCATCGGCCGCCGCAGCATGGGCAGCAGCCGCGCCTCCGGTTGGAACGTGATCCCGCTCATCCGGATGACCAACGTGAACCTGCGCCCCGGCGAGGCGGGCACGCTCGAGGACCTGATCGCGGATACGACCGATGGGCTGTTCATCAGCACCAACCGTTCGTGGAGCATCGACGACCGCCGCCTGAACTTCCAGTTCGGCACCCAGATCGGCTGGCGCATCCGCAACGGGAAGCTGGCCGAGATGGTCAAGAACCCGACCTACACCGGCATCACGCCGCGGTTCTGGGGCAGCTGCGACGCCATTTGCGGCGCGTCGGAGTGGAACCTGTGGGGCGTGCCCAACTGCGGCAAGGGCGAGCCGATGCAGACGCACCGGGTCGGGCACGGGGCGGCCCCGGCACGCTTCCGCAACGTGCAGGTTGGGGTCGGCCGATGGTGAGCGGACGCGTCAGCCGCCGGGCGGCACCGCACGAGGTCCTGGACCGGGCACTGGACGTGGCCGCCCGCGGGGAGGCGGAGGCCCTCTACCTGGCCCGCGACGCGGCGCTGACGCGATTCGCCGGGTCCCGCATCCATCAGAACGTCGCGGAGCATGACGCCACGGTCCGCATCCGGGTGGTGGACGGCGGCAGGTCCGGTGTGGCCAGCACGAACCGGCTCGACGACGAGGGGATCCGCGAGGTGGTAGCGCGTGCGACCGAGATCTGCCGCCGCGCGACGCCGAATCCCGATCCCACGCCGCTCCCTCCGGCCGACGCGGGAGGGGTGGAGTCCGACCTCGGGTACGAACCAGCGACGGCCGAGGTCGAGCCGGAGCGTCGCGCCGAGGGAGCGCGCGCCGTGATCGCTGCGGCGGACACGGCCCGGCTCGACGCGAGCGGCGCCTTCTCGACCGAGGCGAACACGATCGCCGTAGCCAACACCAACGGCCTGCGCTCGAGCCACACCACCACGCAGGCCAAGCTCGTGACGGTCATGACCGGCGAGGACCGGGCGTCCGGCTACGCTCAGTCGACCTCGGCCGACGTTTCGCGCATCGATGCTGCGGCGGTCGGCAGCGAGGCGGCGGAGAAGGCGGCGATGGCCGCCGGCGCCGGCGATCTCGAGCCGGGGGAGTACGAGGTCCTCCTGGAGGAGTATGCCGTCGCCACCGTCCTCGAGTACCTGTCGTTCGACGGCTTCTCGGCGCTGGCTCTGGAGGAGGGCCGCTCGTTCATGGAGCTCGGCGAGCAGGTGATGGGGACGAACGTCTCGATCTGGGACGACGGAGACGACCCGTTAGGCCTGCCCGCTGCGATCGACTTCGAGGGGGTTGCCAAGCGCCGTGTCGACCTCGTGACCGATGGCGTGGCGCGGGCCGTCGTCCACGACTCGGCGACGGCGCGCCGGGCCAAGACGACGTCGACGGGGCACGGGCTGCCAGCGCCAAACACGTTCGGTCCCATCTCCTGGAACCTGTTCATGGCGCCGGGATCGAGCTCCAAGGCGAGCATGTTGAGCTCGATCGATCGCGGCCTCTGGGTGACCCGCTTTCATTACGTGAACACCGTGCACCCGCGCAAGGCGGTGCTGACCGGGATGACCAAGGACGGCACCTTCCTGATCGAGGGCGGGCGGATCGTCCGGCCCGTCCGCAACCTGCGCTTCACGCAGGCAATCCCCGAGGCGTTCAGCCGGATCGAGGCGATCGGGAGCGACACGCGCCTCGTCGCCGCGGAGTACTCGGGCATCAACTCCCGGGTACCGGCGTTGCGCATCGGCCGTTTCGCGTTCACCGGCGCAACCGCGGCCGAATCGGCCTAGTGTCGATGGCGGCGGTCGATCTGCGCATCGGCGACGTGGTCAGCCTGCGGCGCCAGCACCCGTGTGGGAGTCGAGAGTGGCGAGTCGTACGGCTGGGCGCCGACATCGGTCTGGTCTGCTCCGGCTGTGGCCATCGGATCCTGATGGATCGCCTCGACGTCGAGCGTCGCTTCACCGGCCATGTGGAGCGCGGCCCAGAGCCGGAGGCCTAGCCCCATGTCGGCGCTGCCACCCGACCTGACCCAGGAGGTCAGCAGGGAGCTCGGCCACGACCTCGGCCACGACCTGTCCGGGGCCGGCAACGTCTTCCGCAATCGGAGCTTCGTCTCGCTCTGGATCGCCCAGCTGCTGAGCCAGCTGGCCGCAAACATGGTGCTCGCCGCGCTGATGGCCACCGTCGTGACCGCGACCGGCTCGAACACGGCCAACGCGGTGTTGATCCTGACCTTCCTTGTGCCGGCGGTGGTCTTCAGCACCATCGCGGGCGTCTTCGTCGAGCGCAGCGATGCCCGCCTCATCATGCTGGCCTCGAACCTGCTGCGCGCCGGCGGCACCGTCCTCTTCATCTTGGTCGGCACCCATGTGCCGCTCATCCTGGTCATCAACCTGTTCATCGCCACCGTCACAGCCTTCTTCGCTCCTGCCGAGCTGACGGCCATCCCCCGCATCGTCCAGCACCGCCACCTGATGGCCGCCAACTCTGTCTTCGTGCTCACCATCAACGCGACCTTCGCCATCGGATTCGGCTTCCTGGGGCCACTGCTCCTCACCACCGCCGGCGCCAACGCGGTCTTCGTGGTGGTGGCGGTCATGTTCGGGCTGGCGGCGCTGGCCATCATCCCCCTGCCCAGCGTCCGGCCCGAACGACGCGGGGAGCTGCATGCCGCGGACGCGACGCATGCGCTGCGAGCCGTGTTCGACCAGGTGAAGGAGGGAATCGAGTTCGTGCGCGCGCACCGCAAGATCGCGTGGTCGCTCGGGTACCTCGGGATCGCGGCCAGCCTGATCGGGGTGATGGGCGCCATCGGTCCCGGCTTCGCAACCGACATTCTCCTGCTTCGCCCGCAGGACTTCTTTTTCGTGATGGGACCGGCGGGGCTGGGGGCGGTGATCGGGATCCTCTTCGTCAACTCGTACGGCCAGGCCATTCCCCGGCGTCTGCTGATCGACATCGGCCTGGTTGCGATGGGGTTGACGCTCATCGGCCTGGCGCTGGTCAAGCCGATCACGGTGGCGCTGGCACCCGCCCTGGGGCCGATCGAGGAGAGCCTGCCGGAGGCGATGGCGCCGATCATCTCGCTCATCGCGCTGGTGGTGCTGATCGCCCTGACCGCCGGGGTGGAGTATGCGTTCGTGGCCATCCCGTCCCAGACCGCCCTCCAGGAGGAGCTGCCGGTCGGCGTCCGCGGGCGGATCTTCGGGATCCTGAACACGCTCCTGTCGGTCGCCTCGTTCCTTCCCGTGCTCCTCGCGCCGGTCGCGGCGGACCTGCTCAACATCGTCTTCCGCGGGGCGGGCATCCCGGTGGTGATGGGCTTCCTGGGGCTCGTCACGCTGGTGGCGGGCTTTGCCTCCTGGCGCCACAACACCGCCGCCGGACTGCACGCCGAGCCGCCGGCGGCCGGAAGCGGCGCACCGGAGCCTGGATGACGAGCAGGCTCCTGGCTGGGGTCGTCCTGCTCGTCTCGGTGCTGGTCGCCTGGCTCGCGATCAGCTACACGCTCGCCGCCCGGCTGCTGCAGGCGCTGATCGGCGTGTCGATGGTGTATGTGGGCTACCTGGCCTTCCGAGGATGGCGCGCCATGCGCGATCCGCTGCGGGCCGCCGCCTCCAGCGCCGGAGTGGCGACCGGCGATGCCACGGGGCGCCCATGGGTGAGCATCGTGGTGCCGGCGCGGAACGAGGCAGAGGTGATCGGCGGAGCCGTCGCCGACCTGGGCCGCCAGGCCTATGCGGACGCGAGCGGGCCTCGTTTCGACGTGCTGGTCGTCGACGACGGGTCGACCGATGGCACCGGCGCGCAGGCACGCGCCTCGGCGGCTCCCTTCCCCAATCGGGTCCGGGTCATCCGTCGCGAGCCAGGCGGAGGACCAGCGACCAAGGGCGCCGTCCTGCAGTTTGCGCACCCATACCTGCGCGGCGAGGTGATCGCGACCATCGACGCTGACGCGCGGCTGGCGCCGGACTTCCTGGAGCGCGTGATGCGAGCATGGCAGCGCGACCCCGCCGCAGCCGCATTCCAGGCGCAGCGGCGCGCCCTGAATACGGGCGCGGGCTGGCTGCCGGCAGCGCAGGACGACGAGCTGCTGATGGACATGGCCAGCCAGTGCGGCCGCTGGGCGAACGGCGGGACCGCGGAGCTGCGGGGAAACGGCATGTTCGTCAAGCGTCCCGCCCTGGAGGCAGCCGGTGGCTGGAACGAGCAGGCGCTGACCGAGGACCTCGACCTGTCGACCAGCCTGGTCGCTGCCGGGGAGCATGTCTGCCTGGCACCCGAGGCGGAGGTCCGCGAGGAGGCGCTCGAACGGCTGGGTCCCCTCTGGAGCCAGCGGCTTCGGTGGGCGGAGGGCAGCCTGCGCCGCCTCATGGAGCGCGGGCCGCGGCTCGTCGCGGATGGCCGGCTGCCGGTGTCGCTCAGGTTCGACTTCGTCCTCTTCGTGGGCGAGTTCGTGATCCCGCCACTGTTCGCCACGACCACGATCGCGAGCCTGGTCACCGTGGCGCTGCCCCGGCCGGCGGACTGGAGCGTGCCGCTCGCCCTGGTGCTGGGCTACGGCCTGGGCACCTTCATGCTCGGGTTGGCCGGGGTGGCGGCGCACGGGGAGCGCGGTTTGAGCCTGCTCGGTCGTGCGGCCCGTGGCGCGCTCTTCCTCTCCCATTGGCTGCTGGTCGTGCCCGGGGCCCTCGTGCTCATCGCCTTCGGGCCGCGAACCGTGGCCTTCGCTCAGACACCTCGCGTCGGCAGTCCACGAGACCGATGAGCCAACCGCGCGCCTCCGGGGTGGTGATCGGCGAGGTGGTGGTCGAGGCGAGCTCGGACGGGCTGCAGACGACCCAGGCAGTGGGGATCGCGGACGGCCGCGTGGTCAGCGCGGGCACTCGTGAGGATGTGCTCGATGCGGCGGCGCCCGGTGCCACCGTGATCGAGGCGGGCGCCGCGGCCGTCGTGCCCGGGCTGCACGATTTTCACCTGCACCTGGTCGGGATGGCCCACGCGCGTCTCGAGGTGGCGCTCGACGAGGTCGTCACCTTCCGGGAGCTCGTCGCCCGCGTGCGGGAGGCGGCGGAGCGTCTGCCCCACGAGGCCTGGCTGCGCGGCCGCGGCTGGGTCGAGGCGGCCATCGACCACGGTGCGTTGATGAGCCTGGAGCGGGCGGTCGGCGGGCGCCCGGCCCTGCTCTACAGCCACGACGGGCATTCGGCCTGGGCCTCGGCCGCCGCCCTGCGGCTGGCCGGGATCGGGGTCGACACCCCGGATCCCGGCGGTGGCCGGATCGAGCGCGACGCGGCCGGCGGCCCGACCGGCGTGCTTCGTGAGCGCGCCACCGACATGATCGAACCGGTCGCCGGTGGCACCGACCCGGGGCAGCTGAGCCACGCACTGGACGAGGCGGTGACCGAGCTGCTCGGGTGGGGCCTGACCGGGGCGACTGACGCGGGCGACTCGTCGCCGGACAACGGGACCGGCGCCTACGCCGCCATCGGCGAGAGCGGCTCGACCCTGCTCGACGCGCGCGAGCGGCTGAACGGGCGCCTGCGACTCACCGTCAACCTGCCGGCAGCGGCGATCGAGGCCGGCGCCGAGCTGGGACTGCGCACCGGCTCGCCGATCGCCGACACCGCGACCCTGCGAGCCGGTTGGGCCAAGGCGTACGCCGACGGGGCGCTTGGCTCGCGGACCGCCGCCCTGTTCGAGCCGTACTCGTGCGGGGAGGATCAGCAATCGGGCATCCTGCGGTTGGAGGCCGCGGACCTGGACCGCCTGCTCGCCGCCGGCCGGGCCGCGGGGATCGGCATGGCGGTGCATGCCATCGGCGATCGCGCGGCCGCGAACGTCCTGGATGCCATCGAACGGGCTCCGGCGCGCGGCTCTGGCGTGCCGCCGGATCGGATCGAGCACCTGCAGCTGATGCGTCCATCCGACTCGTCGCGGCTGGCCGCGCTCGACGTGACCGCCAGCGTGCAGCCGATTCACGCCGCCTCGGACCGCCAGCTGGTCGAGCGCTGTTGGCAGCCGCGCCAGGCGGATGCGTATCCGTGGCGCGCGCTCGCCGCCGGCGGAGCTCGTCTGGCCTTCGGTTCGGATGCGCCCATCGAGTCGCCGAATCCATGGCACGGCATCTTCGCCGCCGTTCATCGCCGCTTCCCGGCTGACGGCACCACCGACTGGCGGACGGCGCAGGCGCTCGACCTCGCGTCCGCGCTGCGCGCCTACACCCTGGGTCCGGCGACATCGCACGGCGCGTCCGACGAGGGCCACCTGCGGCCCGGCGCTCGCGCGGACCTCGTCGTGCTCAGCATCGACCTGGCCACGCTGGTGGCCGCCGACGAGCGCATGGCGGCGGCCCGCGCCGTCCTGACCATGGTCGACGGGCGCGAGGTGCATCGGTCCTGATCGGGCCAGGTACGCAAAATAGCGTTGCGTGGAGGCACATTGGCGGCGTAGGATCTCGCCGACAGAGCGAGCAAGCGACCGTGCGCAATCGCACACGGAGGCAGGCGATGGCGAACCGAGACGACGCGCCGCGGGGATTCCCGATTGATGATGCCAGCCGCCCGGTAGGGCCCGGCCACCGCGCGCCCGGGTCGTCCTCGTTCGATCCGACGCGGCTCGACTTCGGCCATCACGCGGGCCGAACGATCGAGGAGCTGTCCGTGGTCGACCCTGACTACCTGCGCTGGCTGGAGCGCCACCCCTCGGGAACACGCTACCGGTCGGAGATTCATCGGGTTCTGGGCGCGATCCCTCGCTCGACCGACTGGGACCGGTAGCCTCCGGCTGATCGCCCGTCGGCCTCGAGGCTACTGCTGGAGGCGGCGCCTCCAGGCGCCCGGCTCGGCGGCGCGCCGCGTCGCGGCCGCTATCCGAAATCTCCGCACCATTACCAATCCGGCACCCGCCAAGAGCAGCACGAATGCGCCGATGGCGAGCGGCAACGGGTTGGCCGCCACGAAGCCGAAGACCGCCGCGGCGGCGCCCGGCGGGGTCGGCGTGGGTGTCGGGGTCGGCTGCCATGTGGGGCTGGGCGTCGGCGTGGCGGAGATCACGACCCTGAACGTCGCGTCGTCACGTGCTGACCGTATGCAGTCTGCTGGAATGGAGCCGATCACCGCCATGGTCACCGTATGCGGCCCGACCGGCGCATCGCCCGGGACTCGGAACTCGATCACAAAGTCGTCAGCACCGGAGCTTGCGCGCTTGATTTCGACGCCATCCCACAGGATCGCGATGTCGCAATCGGCTGGGAATCCGCTGGCGAGTGCCTTGACGGTCGCGCCCCTGGACCCCGTCGCCGGATCGAGCGTAAGCGACGCGGCGGCGCCGACGGGAGCGGGCAGCATGAAGGTCAGCGCAGCGACCAGCGCGAGCGCTACCGCCCACGAGCTGGTTCTCGCGGGCAGATGCGCGCGCCCCCATCCTGTGCGGCGCTGATCGGCCATGGCCGCAGGCTAGGCACCGCAGGCTGCAGCGCACAAGCCCCAATGGTGCCGATCGCAGCACCGGACCATCGGCGTCGGCTGCCATCATCAGCTCGATGACGGGACTCGGCGAACGGGTGGGAAGGCTGCTGAACCGATTCCTGCCGCGCGGCGGGCTCCTGCTCTCCGTCCTGCTGTTCGGCAGCTACGTGATGGGCTATGTGCGCGACAGGGCCTTCGCGCAGACCTTCGGGGCGGGCGCCAAGCTCGACGCCTACAACGCCGCCTTCGTGCTGCCCGAGCTGACCCTCGACGTGCTGGTGGCCAGCGGGCTGGCGGCGCCCTTCATCCCGATCTTCCTGCGGCTGCGAGGCGCCACCCCGAACCCGTCGGCCGCCAACGAGTTCGGGCAGACCATCTTCACCGGCGCGGTCGGGCTTATGACGCTGGCCGCCGCCGCGCTCTTCGTCCTGGCGCCGCAGACGACGGCGCTCATCGCGCCCGGCTTCAGCGGCGAACAGCGTGACCTGTACGTCGCCCTCTTCCGGGTCATGCTCATCACGCCGATCGTGTTCGCGGCCTCGCTGACCATCGGTGAGGTGCTGCTCGCGGAGCGCCGCTTCCTGGCCTACGGCTCGGCGCCGCTGCTCTACAACGCCGGCATCGTGCTGGGCACGATCGCCTTCAGCGCACCGCTCGGCATCTTCGGGCCGGCCATCGGCGCCGTGCTCGGCGCGCTCCTCCACCTGGGCATCCGGCTCTGGGGACTGCGAGACAGCAGCTTCCGAGTTCGCCCGCGCCTCCGCAACAGCCGCTCGATCGGCGAGTTCGTACGGCTGATGCTCCCCAAGATGGCTAGCCACCCGGTGGAGCCGATGACCTTCCTGTTCTTCACCGCGGTGGCCACCGGGCTCGGCGCGGGCAGCGTCTCAGCGGTGAGCTTCGCGCGCAACTTCCAGAGCGTGCCGGTCACCGTCATCGGCGTCGCGTTTGCGCTGGCTGCATTCCCCGCGCTCTCGGCGGCGTGGGCCAACGGTGAGCGGCGGGCCTTCACGACGGGTCTGCTGCGTGACACGCTCTCGATCGCGGTCCTGACGAGCGGCGCTGCGGTCCTCCTCTACCTGCTCAGCGAGTTCGTGATCAGCCGCTTCCTGGGTGGCGGCGCCTTTGACGCCGCAGACGTCGCGCTCACCGCCGGAGTGCTGGCCGCGTTTGCGCTTTCCGTTCCTTTCGAGAGCCTCACTCACCTGCTGAGCCGGGCGATCTACGCCACGCGGCACACGCTGCTGCAGGTGATCGCCTCGCTGACAGCGTTCGGCGTCACGATCTGGGCCACCGCCGCGCTGCTCGCCGAGCTGGGAATCCTGGCCATTCCGATCGGCTTCGCGATCGGGAATGCCCTGAAGGTCGTGCTGCTCGGGCTCGTCGTGGCCTGGCGGCTGCGGCCCCAACCAACGCCTTCCGCACGCTGAACCGATGGTCGGATCGTACTGTTGGGGAACCGACGGTTGGGCAGACAAACTCTGTCCTCACCTGTCTTTTCGAGGCTTGTGCGAATGCGTTTCCGGCGTGCGATAGATGGGGCCAGGCAGCTGACGGATGCCGGCGAGGTCGCCATGCCCGCGCCTTCCGCCGTTTCCGCAGCCATTGCGTACGAGCTGTCGGCAATCGAGCTGTACATGACCGATGGGCGCCGCCGGGGATGGGCCGCCACCAATGGCCGGCGTACCAGTGACTGGCTGAACGCCGCCGATCCGCTGCCCGTTCAAGGAGTCACGGCCGTGGACATCGGGGAGCCGCCCGACCCCCCGCCCTCCGCCGGTGCGGCGGGCGGCGAGGTCTCACAGTTGGCCGCCGATGACGTCGTCTTTGTTATCCCGCCTCCACTTCCCGCCAATCGGCACCTCCGCCTCCACCGTCGAAAGGTCCATGTCCAGGTCCACGTGGGGAAAGCGACGATCAGCGGGCAGGCGCACATCCGGCCGGGGGCGCAGGCGGGCGATCATATCTTCCGCTCCGGCCGCCGCTTCGTGCCGCTCACTGATGCGGAGGTCGTTCTCGACGACGGCTCCGCCGTCTGGGCGCTACCGGTGGTCATCATCAACGCCGCGTCGGTGAGCGAGATCCACGGGATCGAAGAGCCGCAGACGACGCCCATGCCGGCCCGTCAGCCGGACCCGGCGCAGCTCGCGGGCTCTCGCGGAGAGGCAGAACCCGGACCGGCGCCCGCCTCAATGGGCTCGCGCGGAACGATCCTGCTCACCGCCCTCGAGCTCCTGCTGGCTGAGGGCGTCATCGACCTCGTCGAGTTTCAGACCAAGCGCGCCAAGCTGCCTGCCGACTGAGCGCGGCCGAACGGCCTCAGAGAGGGGTCGTCGGCAGCACCACCACGTACTTGCCGTCGCGGCCAGGGTAGGCGCCCTCGGGTCGCGACCAGCCGATGAAGTTGCGTTCCATCTCGGCCGCATCCTGGAACGTGCCAGGCGGGTCGGAAGGCCCCCAGATGCTCGAGACACGTGGGTACCACGGATCCAGGATGTAGGTGCCGGTGACGGTCGCGTCCGCGAAGTAGCTCGGGTCGGCGTCGGCGCGGTAGCCGGTCATCACCCAGGTATGGGCGCCCCACCAGGGCAGCAGCACCACCGGCTTGCCGGTCATGCTCAGGGCGATGGCGGAGTCCCGCAGCGCATCGGCCCGGATGTCGTAGGCCCGGATCTCGTAACCCGGGGCGCCGTAGGCGGCAAGTGCCAGGCTGATGGAGGCCGGGCCCCAGCCGCCGTTGTGGCTGTCCTCCCAGCTCTCCCATTCGCCGATGCGCGCCCCGAGCGCGTTCTGGAACGCCTCGGAGGTATCGGCCAGGCCCATCACGGCCAGCGCCATCTGCGTTCCCGCCACTGCGCACATCTTGGTCGTGATCTGGGAGGCGAAGAACGCCTCGTGATCCGCGACCAACGTGACGTCGACCGGGACCCGGGGTCGCGGTGTCGGGCTCGGCGTGACGCGAGGCAGCTCATGGATGTCGGACGCGTCGTACGGCGCCACGACCCCGGGCGACGGCGTGGCGGTCGGGGACGGCTGCTGGGTGACCACGATGGTCGGGAGGGTTGGGCGATCCGGCGGTGGGTCGATGAACGCCTCGATCCTGGCCAGCATGCGGTCGAAGCGATCGCCCGCGCCCAGCGCGTTCGTCCAGACCGCGGTTCCGCCCAGCAGGACCGCGACGGCCAGCGCGAGCGCCACCAGCCGCCGGCGCAGTCGCAGTCGACCGATCGGGAGCCTCGTCATGCGTTCGCTCAGTTCCTCCCAGGCAGCCGCCTATTGTGGCCACATCGGCGCCGATCTGCATCCAGGGGCGAAGTTGCGCTCGACCGCGAATCGCGCAAGATGGACCGATGCCCGTGCGTCGCATCCTGACGCTGGCCCTGTTGCTGGCGTTCGGCATGGAATTCGGAAGAGCCTGGGCTCCGCCGACGGCGAGCGCCGCGACGACGACGAAGGTGACCCAGCGCTATTCGATCACGGCCACGCTGGACGTCGCCTCCGGCGAGCTGGATGCGATCGAGACCCTGCGGCTCACCAACCGCTCGGGCATCGCCATCGATCACATCAACCTATCGGTCATTCCGCGGGCGCTGGGCTACCTGACCCTCGATCAACCGATCACCGTGGATGGCGACGAGGCTTCGGCCGAATGGACCACTACCACCAACCTCCGCGTGTCGCTGGCAGAGATGCTTCGACCGAACGACACGGCCGTCTTGGACATCCCGTTCCGCCTGGCCGTGGGCAGCAGCCGGGGAGCGTTCACCGCTCGTCTGAGCCGCGACAACGGCGTCCTCAGCTTCGGCGAGTGGTTCCCGATCCTTTCTCGCGAGCACGACAGCTACGGGGTCGGCGACCCGCAGGTCAGCTACACCGCGGAATCGATCCGTCTCGACCTGCGCACCACGACCCCGCTCGCCCGCGACGCGGTGGCCTGTCCGGGGCTTGTCTCCGCGCCGGAGGCGAGCGGCACGCGCTGGGTGTGCGAGGCTGACGATGTCCGTGACTTTTCGTTCGTCGTCAACCCTCGCTTCCACCTCACGACGCGCGTCGTGGACGAGACGACCCTTCGGGTCTACACGGAGACCGTGTCCGGCGAGGTCACGGCCGACAAGGCCGTCCAGGCCCTCATCGGTCTCAACCAGGCATACGGGACGTATCCGTGGCCCGACCTCGTCCTGGCCGAGGTGGGAGCCAGCGGCGGCTTCAGCATGGAGTACCCACGCTCCATCCACCTGACACGCTCGAAGGTGACGGATACGTACCTGATCTACCACGAGGTCGCGCACCAGTGGTTCTACGCCCAGATCGGCAACGACCAGCAGCGGGAGCCGTGGCTGGACGAGGGCTTCGCCGACTTCTCCACGCGTTGGCTGATGGGGATCGGCGAGAACCAGTGCTCCACGCGCGACGTGGACAGCCCCGTCTTCGCATGGGATGCCGAGCTGATCTCCGGCGGGGACTGGCAGAGCTGCGACGGCTACTTCCACGCCATCTTCTACAAGTCGACCGAGTTTCTGAACGCGATTCGCGCCCGGATGGGGGATGCCGAGTTCTTCGCCGCCATCCGCGCGTTCATCGAGGAGCATCGCCACGGCGTGGTCACCACGTATCGGCTGCTGGATCACCT
>DASWIE010000041.1:0-1900 GCA_036397815.1 Candidatus Limnocylindria bacterium | reverse complement strand
GGCGGCACGGCCACCGGCAGCAGCCCGTTCTTGAGGGCGTTGCTGGTGAAGATGTCGGCGAAGCTGCTGCTGATGACGGCGCGGATGCCCCACGCGGTCAGGGCCCACGGCGCGTGCTCGCGCGACGATCCGCAGCCGAAGTTGTCTCCTGCGACCAGGATGGCGCGGCCGGCCATCTCGGGCCGGTTGAGCACGAACTCCGGGTTCGGTGAGCCGTCTGCCAGGTACCGCCAGTCGCAGAAGAGCTGCTCTGCCAATCCGGCGCGGTTGACCGTCTTGAGGAAGCGCGCGGGGATGATCTGGTCGGTGTCGATGTCGTTGCGCGGCATCGGCACGGCGGCCGAGACGACCGAGCGGAACGGCTCGCGGGCCGGGGCGCTCACAGCAGCGCCCTCGGGTCGGACAGCCGGCCGGTCACGGCCGATGCGACCGCGGTCAGCGGCGACGCGAGGAACGTGCGGCCGCCCTTGCCCTGCCGGCCCTCGAAGTTGCGGTTCGAGGTGCTGACGCTGTACTGGCCGGGCGACAGCTGGTCGCCGTTCATGGCGATGCACATCGAGCATCCAGCCTCCCGCCACTCGGCGCCCGCATCGCGGAAGACCGATGCCAGCCCCTCCTCCTCGGCCTGGCGCTTCACCTCGGTCGAGCCCGGCACGACCAGCACCCGCACGCCCTCCGCGACGTGGCGGCCGCGCAGCATGCGGGCGGCCTCCCGCAGGTCGGAGATGCGCGAGTTCGTGCACGAGCCGATGAAGACGACGTCGATCGGCTTGCCCAGGATCGGCTCGCCGGGAACCAGGGCCATGTAGGCGAGCGCCGCGCGCAGGGAGTCGCGCTGGGTGGCATCGGTCAGGCGCTCCGGGTCGGGAATGCGCTCGGTGATCGGGAAGCCCATGCCCGGATTCGTGCCGTAGGTCACCATCGGCACCAGCTCGCCGGCGTCGAAGCCGATGCTGCGGTCGTGCACGGCGCCGGGGTCGGATGGCAGGCGGCGCCATCGGTCCATCGCGGCGTCCCAGTCCGCTCCGGCAGGGGCATGCGGACGGCCCGCCACGTATTCGAAGGTCGTGTCGTCCGGCGCGACGAGGCCGGCCCGGGCACCGCCCTCGATGCTCATGTTACAGACGGTCATCCGGCCCTCCATGCCGAGCGCGCGGATGGCCGAGCCGGCGTACTCGAAGACATGCCCCGTCCCGCCCCCGACGCCGATGCGGGAGAGCAGCGAGAGGATGATGTCCTTGGCCGTCACGCCGGGGTGGAGCGCGCCGTCCACGCGGACCTCGAACGACTTCGGCCGGCGCTGGAGCAACGTCTGGGTGGCAAGCACGTGTTCGACCTCGGTGGTGCCGATGCCGAACGCCAGCGCGCCGAACGCGCCGTGCGTCGCGGTGTGCGAGTCGCCGCACACGATCGTCATCCCCGGCTGCGTCAGGCCCAGTTCTGGACCGATGACGTGCACGATCCCCTGGTGCGGCGAGCCCACGCCGTGGAGCGGTATTCCGAACTCCCTGCAGTTTTCCTCAAGGCGGCTCACCTGGGTGGCCGCGATCTCGTCGGCGATCGGGAGGCTGCGATCGGTCGTGGGGATGGAGTGGTCGACGGTCGCCAGGGTCTGGCCCGGCCGGCGCACCCTCAACCCGCGGTCGCGAAGTCCGTCGAAGGCCTGTGGGCTCGTGACCTCGTGAACGAGGTGGAGGTCGATGCCGAGGACGTCGGGGGCGCCAGCGGTCCCGGGCGCGACGAGGTGGTCGTCCCAGATCTTCTGGACGATCGTGCGCGGGCGTGCGGAATCAGGAGCCGGATCACTCATCGGTGGCTCGACCGTAGCCGATTCGTCAACTGTCCGCACGACTACCTTCGTTCGCTTTCCCGCAAGTTGTCCCGCAGCGGAACTAACGGC
>DASWIE010000040.1:0-7682 GCA_036397815.1 Candidatus Limnocylindria bacterium | reverse complement strand
TGCCGAGCGAGGCGAAGCCGTGGGCGTCGGGCGGGCTGACGTTGATGAATGCGGCGTCGAGCGGCAGGATTCCGCGGTTGATGAGGTGTGGGATGTCAGACAGGAATATCGGGACGTAATCGGCCCGACCCTCGTTCACCGCGTCCCGAGCATTGGAACCGATGAACAGCGCTCGGTGCCGGACGTGCCCGACCATGCTCGGATCGAGGTGGGGGCATGGTCCCTCCAAATGCAGGCTGACCGTTGTCACATCGGTCAGCTCCGGCGCGCGGGCCGCCAGGGCCACCAGGAGGGCGGTCGGCGTCGCCGCGCCGCCCTGGACGAAGATGGCGTGCCCGTCGCCGATCGAGGCGACTGCCTCCTCGGGGCTCACGACCCGCATGGGACAGCCTAGCCGCCGCTCGTGGCCGCGCGATGGGGATTGCGACCGCTCCCCAGTCCTGGAGCACGACGTGTCCGCCCGGGAGTCAACACCGGGTCAGGCGGCCTCAGCCGCCTCGACACTCCGCCGCAGCAGCTCGCGGACCTCTTCGTCGGATACCTGGTCGAAGTCGAGGTACCAGCTGCCAAGCGCAAGGAAGAGCTCGGGTGAGCGCAGGCACACCAGGCGGTCGGCGGCCTCGCGCAGCCGCGCACAGGTGTCGGACGGCGCCACCGGCAGCGCCACCACGATCTCCGCCGGCCCCTGGCTGCGCAACGCGGCGATTGCGGCCTCTGCGGTAGCTCCCGTCGCTGCCCCATCGTCGACGATGATCACGCTCCGGCCACGCAGGTCCGGCCAAGGTCGATCCCCGCGGTACCGCTCGTTGCGCCGCATGACCTCGGCCAGCTCCTGTTCGCGGATCTCATCGAGGACGGGCTCGGGCAGCTGCAGCTCGGTGATGAGATCGGTGTTCAGGTACGAGGCCCCGCCGAAGGCGACCGCCCCAAGCGCCAGCTCCTCCTGGCCCGGTGTGCCGAGCTTGCGAACCACGAGCACGTCCAGCGGTGCGTGGAGCCGCCGCGCAACTTCAAAACCGACGGGGACCCCGCCTCGTGGAAGCGCGAGCACGATCGGCCGCTTGAGGTTTGGCAGGTCTTGGACCGCAGTCGCCAGCAGCTGGCCGGCCTCGCGTCGGTCCTTGAACACCGAGGGATATCGGTATCCGCCGTTCACAGCATCAAGATGCGCCGCCGGCTGGCCGCCGCGGTAGGGCCGCACGGCCGGTAAGAATCGGGTCATTCCGCCCTCATTCCTCTGGGCTGGCCACCCGTAGACTCGAGCCATGTCCGGACTCGTGATCATCCCGGGCTCAGCCCACGCTGGACTGGCTGCCGACATCGGCCCGCTCGTCGGCGCACCCGTGGTGCCGGTGCAGGTCGATCGGTTTCCCGATGGCGAACTGTCGGTTCGGCTCCTGGAGGCGGTCCGGGGTCGAGCCGCAGTCATCGTGCAGCCGACCGGTCCACCCGTGGATACCCACCTGGTCGAGCTGCTTGCATTGGCCGATGCCTGCCGCCGCGCGGCGGCCGATCGAGTGATCGCGGTCACCCCCTACTTCGGATATGCGCGAGGCGACCGCCGCCACGGCCGGCGCGAGCCGATCATGGCCAGCCTGGCGGCCCGCCTGATCGAGGCCGCTGGCGTGACCCACCTCATCGCGCTCGATCTGCACGCGCCGCAGATCGAGGGTTTCTTCCACATTCCGGTCGATGACCTCAGCCCGTTCGGCGTGCTGTTGGAGGCGGTTCGGCCCTCACTGCCGGACGACGTGGTGGTCGTCTCGCCCGACCTAGGGCGGTTGGCACTCGCCACCCGCGTCGCCGATGAGCTCCATACCGACGCGGCGGTCGTGCACAAGCGCCGGCTGAGCGGGGCCGAGTCCCGCCCGTTGCAGGTGATCGGCGACGTCCGTGATCGTGGGTGCCTGATCGTCGACGACATGATCACCACCGGCGGAACAATTGCCGGATGCGTCGATGCGCTGCTGCGTGCCGGCGCGCGGGCCGAGATCCTGGTCGCGGCGACCCACGGCCTCTTCGCCTCGGGCGCGGAGGATCGGCTGCGGCTCCCGGCCATCCGCGGGGTGTGGGTCACCGACACGCTCCCCCACGCAGGCGTGGGCATGCCACGAACGGTCGTCCCGATTGCGCCGCTGATCGCGGAGGCGGTCCGGCGCCTGGGGCCCTAGGACCAGCACCACGACGTGTCGCCACAGATCATCATCCCGGCGGGGGTCCTCCTGGAGGCGGACCTCGAGTGGCCCCGGAGCCCTTCCGGGGTGGTCGCCTTCGCGCATGGGAGCGGCAGTGGTCGCTTCAGCCCGCGCAACCGCCTCGTGGCCGAGCGCCTGCGGGAGCATGGCCATGCCACGCTCCTGCTAGACCTCCTGACCGGCGAGGAGGAGGCCATCGACGAGGTCACCGCGGAGCTGCGCTTCGACATCGGGCTGCTGGCCGACCGAGTGGTGGCGGCCGTCGACTGGCTGAGCGCCAATGACCCAATGCGCGGGCTGCCCATCGGCCTGTTCGGGGCCAGCACCGGCGCGGCGGCGGCGCTGGTGGCTGCAACTCGCCGTCCTGATCTCGTCCGCGCGGTGGTTTCGCGCGGCGGCCGACCGGACCTGGCGCTCGACGCCCTGCCAAAGGTGCGGGCGCCAACGCTGCTGGTGGTTGGCGCGCTAGATGACGAGGTGCTCGTCCTCAACCGCCAGGCGGCCGCCCGGATGCGGATCCAGCCGGCGATCGAGATCGTCGACGGGGCAACCCATCTGTTCGAAGAGCCCGGGACCCTGGAGCGCGTCGCAGAGCTGGCTGCCGCCTGGTTCGACCGCTACCTCACCACCGGATCACCAGGCGGTTCGCCTCCCGGCTGATCGTCAAGTCGCCGAGCGCCGCGCAGGCGCGCGCCAGGCGGCGCTCGATCCAGTCGAACTCGCCGGCATCCGCCAGGCGCGTGAAGCAGAAGTCGAGTCTCAGGGGCAGCACCTCGAGGCGGATCGGTCCTTCGGCCGCCAGGGTGACCAGCCAGAGCAGGCCAAGGTCATTTCGGAGGCGCGGATCGGTCGCGTAGTCATCCAGGAAGTCCCCGAGGTCGAACAGCACGCTCCCCTTGACCCCGTGAAAGACGTGCGCGGAATGGCCGGCCACGAGCGTGGCGCCGGCCTCCAGGAGCTGGGCCGCGGCGGCTCGGGTCGTCGGCAAAGGCTCGGCCACCATGTTCGGCCCCCAATGCGGCGTCACCAGCACGACGTCGCACCGCGTGCGGGTGGCGCGCACCAGATCGAGCAGCCAGGGCGGGACGCCCGCATCCAGGTCGGCGTACGCCACTCCGGGTCGGGCCTGGCCGGCCGCGTAGTCTTCGGGATGATCGGTGACGCCAATGATGCCCACGCGAAGCCCGGCGGCCTTGAGGACCACGGGCTCCCGCGCCTCAGCCTGGTCCGCGCCCGCCCCGACCGCGGCGATGCCGGCCACCTCGAGATACTTCCGGGTGTCGAGCAGCGCCTCGTAGCCAAAGTCGAGCGCGTGGTTGTTGGCCAGGGTTACGGCATCGACCCCGAATCCGCGCAGAATTGCGGCCGCGATGGGCGGGGCACGGAAGAAGAATGGCTTGCCGGGCGACGGCCAGGGACTCCCACGGTCGGAGATGCAGCACTCGAGGTTGAGTACCGTCAGGTCAGCGCCGCGCATCGCTTCGGCAACGGGGGGAGCCACCAGCGAGTCGAGCGCTGTGCCGGCTGACAGCCGCTCCCCGACTCCGCGCCCCAGCATCGTGTCGCCGGCCAGCGCCAGGGTGATCGTGTCAGCCACGCGAGCGCCTCGGGCGGGTCACGGGCGAGGCTGGCTCCCTACCCTTTCACGACGACCAACGGCCGCAGGCGGGCCACGGGTCGGACGTGCCCGGCGCCGGCGGCGACCCCAACCACCGACTCCACGTCCTTGTACGCCACCGACGCCTCCTCGGCCAGCAGCCCGCGCCGACTGACACGGACGATGATCCCCTCTCGCCGCAGTTCGTCGATGAGGTTCACCCCCCGGAGCTGGCGGAGGGCGGCATGACGCGACATGGTTCGTCCCGCACCATGGCAGGTCGAGCCGAACGTCTCGGCCATCGCGCCGGGCAGCCCGACCCCCACGATTGAGGCACGGCCCATGTCGCCGGGGATGAGGACGGGCTGGCCCACCTCCCGATAGGCGTCGGGAATCCCTGGGTGGCCAGCGGGGAAGGCGCGGGTCGCCCCCTTTCGGTGCACGCACAGGTCGACCTCCCGTTCGCCCACGCGGTGGCGCTCGAACTTGGCCATGTTGTGGCTCACGTCATAGACCAGGGGCAGGGAGTGATCGAGGCCGAAGACCGACGCGAATGTGCGACGGACCGCGTCCGCAATGAGCTGCCGGTTGGCCCAGGCGAAGTTCGCGGCGGCGCCCATCGCCCCCAGGTAGGCGCGCGCTTCGGGCGAGCCCAGTGGCACACAGGCCAGCTGGCGGTCCGGGATCGAAATGCCGTAGCGGAGGACCGCGCGGTCCATGACCGCCACGTGGTCGGTGCACACCTGGTGGCCGAGCCCGCGCGAGCCGCAGTGGATCATCACCGTGATCTGGCCTGGGCGCAGGCCCAGGACCGCTGCCGCGGACGGGTCGAGCAGTTGATCGACGACCTGGACCTCGAGGAAATGGTTGCCCGATCCGAGCGTCCCCAGCTGGTTCGACCCGCGCAGCCGCGCCCGCTCCGAAAGCTGGCCCGGGTCCGCTGTGTCCAGGCGGCCGCCCTCCTCGGTGACCGCCAGGTCATCGGCTGTCCCATGCCCGGCGGCGACAGCCCAGGCGGCCCCTTTTTGAAGCACGTCGTCAAGCTCGGCGCGGTTGAGACGCCGACCGGTGTGCGCCCCCACCCCGCTGGGCACGGCCCGGAACAGGGCGTCCGCCAGCCGATCGGCGACCGGTTTCACGTCCGCGATCGCGAGGTCCGAGCGGAGCAGCCGAACGCCACAGTTGATGTCGAAGCCGATCCCGCCTGGGCTGACGACACCCTCGTCCAGGGTGAAGGCGGCCACGCCGCCGATCGGGAAGCCGTACCCCCAGTGCAGGTCGGGCATGCCGAGCGAATGCCCCACGATCCCCGGCAGAGTCGCGACGTTGGCCACCTGGCTCAGGCAGGGATCGTCGCGAAGCGGTTCGATCAGCCCGTCGTCGGCGAACACGAGTCCGTCGACCCGCATGCCGGCCTGCGCGCTACGGGGGATCCGCCAGCGGAACGCGTCGATCCGCTCCAGGGCCAGGTGAGGTTCGGCGGCGAGAGCGCTCATACGTCGAAGTAGGCTTCCAGGTTCCACCCGCCGGCCAGCCGGGCCACCTTCAACCGATGGAAAGTCGCCGCCTTGACCTGCAGCCTGGGTTGGACTTGAGCGTCATACGCGGCGAAAGTGGCCTTGCCGCGCGCCAGCCAGCCATCGGGGCTGGAATCGAGACGCTCCACGCGAGCCTCGACCAGCGCCTCTCCGAGCGCATCGGCGAGACCGACCAGCTCATTCAGCCACGCGAATGTCAGGGCCGCGAGGTCGTCCGCCCGAACCTCGATCTCTTGAGCGCGGACGTGTTTGGCGTGGCTCACATCGGCGCTCAGCTCCGCCAGCGCCGTCGCCGCTTCCTCGAGGAGGCCCCGTGGATCGGGAGCGGTCGCGCGAACCCCGACATCGGCGGTGTGCGCGACTGCGGCATGCCAGCGCTGCACACCCTCGACCTGGCCGGGTGTTCCGTCCACGGGCTAGAGCTCGGTCTCGACGTCCGGGTTGTCGCTCGGCAGGCGCATCGGGGCGCGCATCGCCTCTCGCCATCGCTGGCGCTCCAGGCCACGCCTGGCGCGGTGGCCTCGTCGGCGCCTGCAGGCAACCATGCTGATCGCCAGTCCGGCGGCGAACCCGAGCGCCGCCGCTCCGAGCAGCGGCCACGCGCGTGAGCCGATGACCACGCTGGCGCCCGGCGACCCGAACAGGCGAACTTCGCTCTCGAACTCCACGTCAGCCTCCCATGGGGACCGCGATTTGGGGCCGAATGCCTCTGGGCCGCGCGGGCATCCCGAGGCCACGCTCGGTCGACTGCCAGGGGGGCGAGTTGAGGAGACAGCCATGATTCGCTTGATGCAGGGGCCGTTCCCGACCGAGGAGGGGATCCGAAGGCGCCCCGCCTTTGACGGGATGGTCGAATGCCCGGTGCACGGGCACGCTGACCTCGAGAAATGCACGGCATGTTCGTACCTTGTCGAGTTCGAGGGAGAGGACCAGATCGTCGTCGTGTGCGGGTACCCAACCGGCGCGCCCCAGGGTGGTCCAATCTGATCGACCGTTCACTCGACGGCGTCCGTGGGCTAGCGGGGTGGCTTGCGGACGACGCGGCGCGGGCCGGTGACCCGACCGGAGCGCTCGTGCGGCAGGTCGCCGGTCCACCGGTACGCGCCGACGCCGCCACGGACGGGCTCGAGCCCGACACGCTCCATCAGGCGGGCCACGAGCTGGGGCCGCGTCAGCCGCATTGAATGGTCGACGATGACGGACCGATCACGATGATGAGTACGGTCGTGCCGGCGGACTTGACTCGCCAGGCGTTGACAGAGCTCTCCCGTTCCGAGCACCTCCAGCGCTTCCTCGGCCAGGATCGCGTCCTCGACCCGGCTCAGGAACTGCCTGACGTGCTCCGTCCGATGCCGTGCCGCGTCGTCGGCGCCGCTCCCGCCGCCGCCGTGCCGGACCAGCGGATCGTGTCGGACGTGGAACGTAGATCGTTCGTGAACGGGGATCTCGGACGCCACTCGGGCCTCCGTTACTTTCTCGCGCCAGCGGAAGATGCGGGCGCCTTCGGCGTCGATCCAGACCAGGGCGAACCGATCTGGCGCCTGCGCTTCAGGTATTTCCTCCATGTCGGTCTCCACCGCGTCGGTCTCCATCGTAGCCCCCCTCGTCGAACACGAAGCGACCCGGAGAGATCTTCGTCCACCTATCCCTTCGGGCCCGCCCTTTCGAGCGTTCCTTCTGGATTTTCGGCTTCCGACCTCTCTGGGTCGCACGCATCATCGCGCGCGGCCGACACGGCCGAATGGGCCAGAAGTCATCTTTCGCGGGGCCGGATGGCCCAAATGGTCGCCCGGTCGTGATACGTGGATGGTGCGTTAGGCTGAGCCGGTGATGGCGGCCGACCGAGCCCACTCCACGCCGGCGGCCGAGGTGGCCGCCGGCCTGGGGGTCGACCCCGGCGCGGGCCTGTCGGGGGCCGAGGCGGCCCTCCGCCTCGCCGAGTTCGGGGCCAATGAGCTGGAGGCGGCGCCAGGTCCCAGCCTGCCCCGAGCGGTGTGGGGCGCGGTCCGCGAGGCATTCGTCCTGATGCTGATCGGAGCCGGGGCGCTCGCCATCATTTTGGGCGAGGTGCGCGACGGAATTCTCATTCTTGTCGCGGTCGTCCCCATCGTGGCCGCGGACGTCGTGACGACCTTCCGAGCCGAGCGCGCGCTCGAAGTCCTCCGTCGCGCGAACGCGCCGCGGGCCAGGGTCCGGCGCGATGACGAACCGCTCCAGATCCCAGCCCGCGAGGTCGTGGCCGGCGATGTCGTGCTGCTGGCGTCCGGCGACATCGTGCCCGCCGACCTACGGATCGTGGCATCGCGGGGCCTGCTCCTGGACCGGAGCGTGCTGACCGGCGAATCCCTGCCG
>DASWIE010000039.1:0-10449 GCA_036397815.1 Candidatus Limnocylindria bacterium | reverse complement strand
TCGCCGAGATCTTCGGCGTCGCCGACGGGGTGATCGTGGGCACCAGCCTGAAGGTGGATGGGCAGACCTGGAATCCGGTCGATCCGGATCGGGCGCAACGCCTGATGGAGGCGGCGCGCACGGCGCGGTCAGCCCTCTCGTCGGGCGCCTGACCCCACGGTGACCCGGGCGACGCGCATTCTCTTCGCCACCGACCTGCACGGCTCGTCAAAGTGCTTTCGCAAGTTCATCAACGCCGCCCCGATCTACCGCGCCGATGTGCTGGTGCTGGGCGGCGACGTCGCCGGCAAGGCGATCCAGACGATCGTGCGCGAAGGGCCCGGCCGATGGCGCTGCCGCTTCATCGGTGTCGACTACGCCGTCGAGGAGGGACCGGACCTCGACGCGCTGGAGCGGCTCATCGAGGATCACGGCTACTACCCGTACCGGGCGGAGCCCGGCGAGCTCGAGGCACTCGAAGCCGACGGCGGGATCGAGCCTCTCTTCGCGAGCCTCATGGAGGACCGACTGACAGCGTGGCTCGCGCTCGCCGACGCCCGGCTGCGGCCGGCCGGGCTGCCGCTCTTCCTCATGCTCGGGAATGACGACCCGGTCTCGTTGCGGCCGCTGCTCGAGGCTGCGCCGTGGGGGACGCATGCGGAGGGCCGCACCGTCATGCTGGACGACCACCACGAGATGATGAGCTGGGGCTACTCCAACATCACCCCGTGGCACAGCCACCGGGAGCAGACCGAGGAACAGCTGGCCGACGCGCTTCGAGGGCTGGCGGCCGGCCTCACCGATGCGCAAAGCGCCGTCGTCAACGTCCACGTGCCACCGTTCGGAACCCAGCTTGATGATGCGCCGGTCCTCGACGCCGACCTGCGCGTGGTCCAGGTCATGGGACAGGTGAAGTACGCTCCCGTCGGGAGCACGGCGGTCCGCGACTTCCTGCTCGAGACCCAGCCGTTACTCGGACTGCACGGCCACATCCACGAGTCGGCCGGGATCCGGCGCCTGGGGCGCACGATCGCGATCAACCCCGGCAGCGACTACGCGACCGGGGCCCTCCACGGAGCGCTCGTGACGCTCGAGAACGGACGCGTCGCGGCCCACCAGCTGGTGCGAGGCTAGGTCAATGCCAGGGGCAGGCGAGGAGACCCTGGTGGCGATCGACGTCGGGACGTCGGGGGCACGCGCGACGGCATTCGACCTTGCCGGGGAGCGACTTCTCGAAGTCCGCAGGAGCTACCCGACCACCTCCCCCGTCCCGGGCTGGGCGGAGCAGGATCCACGCGACTGGCGCAGGGCTGCGCTCGCCGCACTGGCGGGCCTGGTGGGGCAGCTGGGTCCCCGGCCGCGGGTCGCGGCGATCGGCCTCACCGGCCAGTGCCCATCGGTCTGCCTGGTGGACGCGAACGGCGGCCCGGTGAGCGCCGGACTGATCTACCGGGACAATCGCGCCACCGCGGAGGCAGCCGTCATTCGGCAGCGCTTCGGCGATGCCGCCATCCACGCCCGCACCGGGCACCTGCCCGCGGCGTTTCACATCGCCCCCAAGCTGCTCTGGCTGCAGGCACACGAGCCTGCCGCCTTCCGCCGCGCAAGCCGGGCACTGCAGCCCCGCGACCTGGTGGGCCATGCACTCACCGGCGAGATGGCGACCGATGGCACGCACGCCGCCGCCACGCTCGTGTTCGATCTCCGCCGCAGGGAGTGGGCCCACGATCTCCAGGACGCGCTTGGCCTCAGCCCGGAGCTATTTCCCCCGCTGCGGCCATCGTGGGAGCCGCTCGGCGGCCTGGCCGAGTCCGTCGCCCAGCGAGTTGGCCTGCCCCCTGGGGTGCCGGTCATCCTGGGTGGCGCCGACTCACAGGCCTGCGCCCTTGGCGCGGCCGTCGTCGCGGCGGGACCGGTCAGCGAGATGGCGGGCTCGTCGACCTGCCTGAACGCGGCGGTGGCGAAACCGCTAACGGTCCTGGAGGTCACGCACTATCCGCACGTCGTCCCCGGGCCTTTCACGACCGAGACGGGTATCAACACGACCGGCGCCGCGATCGCATGGGTGGCGGACCTGCTGTTCGCGCGACGTGGGCGGAGGGCAGCCGAGCCCGATTATGCCCGCCTGAACGACGAGGCTGCCGATGTTCCGGCCGGGTCCGATGGCGTGCTGGCCCTTCCGACGCTGGCGGACGGGGAACGGACCGATCCGGACCTGCGTGCCGCCTTCAGCGGCCTCTCGCTGCGACACGGCCGAGGCGTCCTGGCCCGCGCGATGTTGGAGGGCGTGGCCTTCGCCATCCGCGATCAGCTGGCCCTCCTCACGGCCGGCGGCGCCCGCGTGACCGAGCTGCGCGTCTCCGGCGGCGACACGCGCCTGGCCACCTGGAACCGGATCAAGGCGGACGTGATCGGCGTCCCAGTGGTGACGGTCCCCGGCGATGCGGCGGTCACCGGCGTCGCGATGCTGGCGGGGCTCGGGGCGGGGATCTACCGCGGGTTCGACGATGCGATAGGCCGCTGCGTGCGCCTGGCCTCCCCGATCGAGCCGGATCCCGCCGCCCACGCCCATTACGACGAGCGCTTCGCGGCCTGGCGCGAGCTCGCGGCCGCTGACGTGGCACGCCGGGCCGGCTGATTCATGCGGCTGCAGCTCGGGATCAACACCTGCTTCGCCGTCAAACGCTGGCCGCGCCCCGAGGACTGGGCGCCTGTAGTCCGCGATCGCCTCGACCTGCGGCTGGTCCAGCACAGCCTGGACCTCGTGGACCTTGCCTCCGCGCAACGCGCCCAGGCGCAGGTGCTCGCGCTCGGCGACATCACCACTGAACGCGGTCTGGAGCTGCACTCCACGTTCACCGGTCTGGCGGCGTACTCGGCGAACCTGCTCCTGGCGCCCGACGCCGCAGATCGCGAGGCGACAAGTGCCTGGTATCGAACCGTCATCCAATTCACCGCGCGAGCCGGTGCTCGCGCCACCGGGGGCCATGTCGGATGCTTCTCCGTCTCCGACTGGCGCGATCCGTCGCGGCGCGCCGCCCTGTGGGCAGAACTTCAAGCCTCCCTCGCCGCACTTGCTGGCGAAGCCAAGGGCGCCGGGTTGGAGTACCTGCTGGTCGAGAACCTGGCGGTGGCACGCGAGCCCTCCACGATGGCGATGATCGGCGAGCTGCTCGACGACGGGGACGCCGAGCGCGTGCCGATCCGGCTGTGCCTCGACGTCGGGCACATGTGCGTTCCCGGCACGAGCGGGAAGGATCGAGATCCGTATGCCTGGCTCCGCTCGCTCGGCGCGTCCGCGCCGGTGATACAGCTCCAGCAGTCAGACGCCGAGGGAGACCACCACTGGCCCTTCACCGAGCGCCACAACGCCATCGGCCGCATCTCGGCGGACCGGGTGATCGATGCGCTGGGCGAGGGTGGTGTCGATGAGAGCGCGCTCATGCTCGAGGTCATTCCCCCGTTCGAGCAGGACGATGACAGGGTCCTCGATGATCTGGCAGCGTCCGTCGACTATTGGCGCGAGGCGCTGAGTCGCCGCGGGGTGCTCGCCGACTAGTGCCGGACCTCCTCCGGCGTCTCGTACCAGCGCACCCGCTCGCCGATCCGCGCGCGGACGCGCCACGCGATTGACTTGCGGCCAGCCGCGATCGCAGCCAGCAGCGCCTCCGCCTGCACCAGCGGATCGAACTGCGCCTCGCTCGGTCTTCGGTCGCGAGCGAACATCGCCACCTCACGGAGGTTCCGTTCGAGGGTGTGACAGATGCCCCAATCGGTGCCGGTCAGAGCGAGGATGCGCGCGGTATCGATCGCGGCACCGTCGGCCGGGCCGGATGCCGAGAGCGGACGATCGGCCAGCAGGCAGGTGATGTCGCCGAGGTCCTTGGCGTTGATCTCCCAGACCTGCAGCTTGGTGAGCAGCAGGTCGGCAAGGTCGATCGTGGGGCGTCCGGGCTCCAGCCGTCCGCGAAGATCGATGAGGTGCGACATGCGCAGGGCGTCGACCACGACATCGATCCTCCAGAGGCCTTCCGGATGCCTGAAGTTCATGCGTTGAGCGCCGTGAATCGAGTTGAAGAGCCGGTCCTGGAAGTAGCCGTGCTCCGCAAGGAACGGGGTCACGGCTCGACTGTCGCGGCCGCGGACCGCAAAGTCCAGGTCTCCGTACTCGCGCGCGAACGAGGCCATTCGCACGGACGGCGAGACCATCCAGACCGCAAGTCCACCCATCAACCGCAGCCCCAGGTTGGCGGCGATGGCGGCCTCGGTCAGCCGCTCGGCCTCGGCTCGGATGTCGGAGGCGATCGGCACAGCAAGAGACCTCGGGGCGGCACGGTGGACGTCGCGCATTCTAGCCGGGCGGCTGGCCGCCTATTCCCCCAACGTGGAGGCGTTCGCCAGCTGGGGCCCTGACGAATAGCCCGGTCCCTGACCCGGCCGCGTATCCTTCGAGCATGAGGCGCCTGCTTATCAGGTTGCTGCAGATCGGCGCCGATCCGACGGACGACGAAGACCTGCGGCTGCGGAAGCTGCTGCTACTGGCCGTGGTCCTCATGATCGTGCCGGCGGCCGGCCTATGGGGCGCCATCTACTGGGTCTTCGCGGAGCCCGTGGCGGCCGTCATTCCCTGGAGCTACATGGTCGTGGCGGCGATCTCCGTCACATTGTTTGCCCTGACGAGGAACTACCCGGTCTTCGCGGTCACTCAGTTCGTGACGTACCTGATCCTGCCATTCGCCCTGATGTTGGTCCTGGGCGGCTTCGTCAGCTCCAGCGCGGTGGGACTCTGGGCCTGGATTGCCCCGCTTGGGGCTCGGATCATGGGGCATCGGCGCGCCGCGGCGGCGCTCTTCGTCACCTTCGCCGCCGGCTTTGTGCTGACCGCCTTCCTGCGACCGATGCTCGTCGCCGACAACCATCTTCCGGAGGTGGTCGTGGTCGGCTTCTTCGTGCTGAACGTGGTGGCGGTGGGGGGCATCACGCTGATCCTGCTCGACGCCTCGGAAGGAGGCAGAGAAGGCTCCCTCGCCTCGATGCGAGGCATCGTGAGGCGCTATTTCTCACCGGCCGTGGTCGACATGATCCTCGCCGACCCGCGCCGGCAGGAGCTGGGTGGCGACGTGGCCGACGTCACGATTCTGTTCGCCGACCTGGGCGGCTATACGACCTACGCCGGGTCGCGGAAGCCGCATGAGGTGCTGGAGCTGCTGAACGTGATGTTCGGTGCCGCGATGCCGCCCATCCTCGCCGAGGGCGGCACGCCGGTCCAGATGCCCGGTGACGCGGTGATGGCCATCTTCGGCGCTCCCCACCCGCAGGCCGATCACGCTGCACGCGCTGCAAGGGCGGCACTCGCGATCCAGGCGCGAGGCCGCGAGCTGGCGGAGCAGCATCCGAGCTGGCCACGCTTCCGCATCGGTCTCAACTCTGGTGATGCGCTGGTCGGCAATATCGGCAGCGACGAGTTCCGGAGCTTCACCGCCATCGGAGACACGACGAACATGGCCCAGCGATTCCAGACGCTCGCCCAGCCGGGTCTGATCGTGGTGGGTCCGCGGACGGCGGAGCTCCTGGGCGGCCAGGCGGAGATGACATCCCTGGGTGATGTGACGGTCAAGGGCAAGATCGACCCGGTGGCACCCTGGACCCTCCTGGCCGTACGCGAGGGCTGAAGTCTATGGACACCAAGCCGGTCAACCTGAGCGAAGCGCTGGCGTCCTTCGACGAGGTCTACAGCCCGCGAGTCGCGGCCCGGGTGAATAACTACGACGTCAAGATCGCGAAGGCCAAGGGCGAGCACGTCTGGCACGTTCACGATGCCACCGATGAGTTCTTCCAGGTCCTTGACGGCCAGTTGGACATCTCCCTGCGCGACGCTGACGGCAACGAGACGACGGTGGTGCTCAGGCAGGACGATGTCTTCGTGGTCCCGAGAGGGTTGATGCACAAGCCGTCGTCGTCGCCAGGCTGCTCGGTCCTCATGTTCGAGCCGTCCGGGACCTCGGGCACGGGGGACCAGCATGAGGGCGAGATCCCGGCCCACGTCGATACGACCACTGGCCACGAGCTGACCTGATGCCGTCACAGCCGTATATGGCCGATCGCTAGGGAATGGAAGTCATCGGTCCAGTTCCCGAAGGCTACCTGTAGACCGATGCAGACCAATGCTGGAGTCGCGGAGCTGACCGAAGGGTCGATTGTGGTGCGGCCACGGCGCCCGATGTTCACGCCCCTCGGCACCTGGGTGGTTCGCCTCTCCCTTCCGTGGATGCTGATCTCGCTGCTCGCAACGGATGCAGCGCTGTCCGCCGCAGGCATGACGCCAGGAGAACGACCGCTTGCCCTCAGGCTCTCGATCACGGTCGTTGCCGTCGCGCCAGTCGCTGTCGTGCTGTTCAGCACGATGCTCGTGCGGCTTCCCGGGTTCGAGTGGCTCTTCCTCAGGCCGCAGCCGCTCGCCGTGGTCGATCCGACCGAGCTCGCCCTGCGACTTCCAGGCGCCGGCGAGCGACGCTTCAAGTGGGACGACGTCGGAAGCCTGAGGTTCAAGCGCGGCTGGAATGCCGAGTCGGAACTTCGAAGCCCGGACGGACAGCTGCTGGCGGAGGTGCCCGAAGAAATCGTGCACCCAAAGGTCTACTGGAGCTCCGCCCACACGCTGGCCGAGTCCGTGGTCCAGGCCCGCCCAGACCGATTTGCCCTGGCCGCGGATCGCGCCTCGCTCGGCCGCCCCGCGAGCTTCGACCTGCGCGAGCGCATCGGCTCAGGCGTCGACCCCGCTGACTGGAAACGCCGCCGGGATGCCTTCCTCGGCATCATCCTGGGCGCACTCGTCCTGGCCGGGGTCATTGGTGCCGCGCTGCTTCTCACCCGGTGACCGATCCCCGCGCGCCCTCTCTTTATATCTCTGCGTGAGCCAGCGATTGAAAGGTAGATAGAATCGGACCGTGCGGATTGTGTCTTCGGTCACCTCCATCTCGTGGATCCCCTCCGAGGCCATCGAGGGACCGGCCAAGATCCCATTTGAGCTGGGCATCACCCATTACGATGACCCTCCGCCGGACGTGATCGAAGACCTCGACGAGCTTCGACGGACCGACCGGTTCCGCGAGGCGAATGAGCTGCGGGCCTTCATCGAGGTCGAGGACGGGCGCATCGTCGATCACGGCCACCTGGGGCAGGGGCATATCGGCGCCACGACGGTGAAGGTCGGGCCGGCCGCCGTCCGGTTCCCGGCCGTCCAGCTGCCGGACATCCGACCCGAGCCGGAGGTGAGCGAGACATCGGTCCGCTTCGTCCAGACCGTTGGCGGGCGCATGGGCCTGCCGACGCCGCGTCCGGTCCCGCATCGGCCATTCGCGCAGTTCTGGCCGTCCATCGCCTGGACCACGCTGGCGCTGACCATCAACGCCGATGGCACCTCCAGCCACGAGCTGGTGGGTGCCAGCCCGTTCCCCCGCCACTGGATCTACGACCACGAGGGCAGGCTGGTCGAGAAGTCCGCGCTCATCGATTTCAAGAAGTGGTTCAACGACTCCTTCGGAGATCGGACGCCATGGGGCGCCTACGACTCGCCGGCGGTGGTGACGGCGGTGGGCTCGGCGCTGGAGCGACAGCTGTCGACCATGATCATGCGCGGTGGCAAGAAGGCCAGGATCCGGACTCTGAAGGAGGGCGATTCGCTCATGGAGCAGGGAAAGCCCGGTTCGGATGTGTTCCTGATCCTGGACGGCATGTTCGTGGTCGAGGTCGACGGAGAGAAGGTGGCAGAGATCGGTCCCGGAGCGGTCGTCGGCGAACGAAGTGCATTGGAGCGGGGCGTGCGAACCGCCACCCTCTGGGCCACCACGAAGGCGCGCGTCGCCGAAACGACGCCGGACGCGCTCGACCTCTCCGAGCTGAAGGCCCTGGCCGAGGCGCACCACCGCGAGGATCCTGAGGCTACCTGACCGTGATCATCTGGCGGCGATGGGGAATCCTGGTCGCGGTCCTCCTCTTCGGTGGCCTGGTCGTCGCACAGCTGGTCGCTGACGCCATCGGCGGCAAGGGCACGTATGCCGCCAACTCGACCATGTACGCGGGTCTCGGACTGACGGTTGGCGGCGCCGGAATGACCAAGCGGAAGGATTCCACTGAGAACGCGGTCGAGGAGACCGTTCACTACGGCAACGGCGGGATCAGGTACACCGGCTTCCTGCTGAAGGGCGAGATGCACGGTGCCTGGTCCTGGTATCGGACCGATGGCTCCCTTATGCGCACTGGCGAGTTCGACCGCGGCAAGCAGGTGGGCACCTGGCGCACGTTGGATCGGTCGGGGAAGGTGGTGAAGGAGACGGACTTCGGTCGGTAGGTCCGATGCCGTGGTCGTTCAGCCCGTGGGAAGCCGCCCGGGCGGCCGTTCCATGTAGCGCTTCAGCCCCTCAGTGGCGCTTCTCGTGTTCCGGCTGAAAATCATGCGCCGCAACAGCGGGTTCAGCAGCCCGCCGATCCAGCCGGCGGCCTCGAGCCAGAACTCCGCATTTGTGCCGTCGCCATCTGGCCTGACGTTGTGGCCGCCGGCAAGCCGCAGACCGGGTATCGGCGTCGACATCCAGGTGAAGTGGTGGCCATCCTCGTAGTCAGTGATTTGCCAGACCGCGCCCGGCATTCCGTTTGGCGTGACGCGCACGTGTGCGCCTGACGCGAGCGGACCCGCATCGAGCCGCTCGAGGCGCTTGAACTGCGCGGCCCACGTCGGCCATCGTTCTACATCGACGATCGCCGCCCAGACGTCCGCGGTCGGCGCGCCGATGCGGATGCTGCGCGCGTATCTCGACATGTGTTCACCTCGCAGGGTGCCCCGAATACTAAGGATCGAGAGCAAGCGAGCGGTAGCTCGCCGGGGACCACGGCTGGTCGGCGCAATCGGACGCGCTCGACTTCGCGAATGCCATCGGCGGACGTCACGGCTCCACCGTCGCTGACGCCTCGACGAGTCTCGGACTTGCTCGCAACATGATCAGGCCTTCGGGATCTCCTTCATCGGATCGATGAAGGGCATCGGCACCACGGTCGCCGGCCGCTCGCCGTTCGGACAACGAACCTCCACTGAGCTGCCCACCCCTGACAGCTCAACCGGCAGCCAGGCATAGCCGATGTTCTTCTCCAGCCGCGGTGACCAGAGCGCGGTCGTCACCTGGCCGACCTGCCCGCCGCCGGCGTGGACCGGCCACTTCGTGAAGTTCATGTCGAGCTTCTCGCCGCCGATCTCGACGCCAACCAGCTTGCGCCGCACGCCCTCGTCCCGGATCCGGCGCAGCGCCTCCTTGCCGGTGAATTCAAAGTCGCCGTCCAGCTTGCAGAGGCGCTCGAGGCCAACCTCGAATGGGTTGTTCTCGATCGTCATGTCGGCGCCCCAGTTGAGGATGCCGCCCTCCACCCGCCGGATGTCGACCGGCCCGGTGGGTCGGATCTGGAACGGACGGCCGGCCTCCATGATCCGTTCCCACAACGCCGTCCCGAAGCTGCCGTCGCGCAGGTAGATCTCGTACCCCACCTCGGCGGTCCAGCCGGTGCGGGTCACGATCACCGGGATGCCATCCAGCTCCAGCTCGCGGAACCAGTAGTACTTCAACGCCAGGATCTCATCGCCAAACAGCGCCGCCACCACGTCCCTCGAGTGCGGCCCCTGGATCTGGACCGGAGAGACATCGGGCTCTGAAAGCTGGACGTCCCATCCCAGGCCTTGCGCCAGACCGATGGCGTATAGCAGCGCGTCCGAGCTCGCCAGCGCGAACCAGAAGTGGTTCTCGCCCAGCCGCAGCATGACCGGGTCGTTCACGATCCCGCCGTCTGGAGCAGTGATCAGGACGTACTTGCCCTGGCCCACCGCGCATTTCGACAGGTCGCGCGGGGTCAGCAGCTGCGCGAACCGGAACCCGTCCCGCCCCTGGACCTCCAGCTGCCGCTCGACCGCCACGTCCCACAGCGTCACGTGCTGCAGCAGATGCCAGTACTCCGCCTCGAAATCGTCGAAGTTGATCGGGAAGAGCATGTGGTTGTAGACCGTGTAGCCGCGCGGCCCGTACGCCTGCTCGGCCTCGTAGAACGGCGACTGCCGCAGGCGCGCACCGCGCTGGACCAGGCTCATGTCAAAGGCCATCCGCTCACCGCTGCTGAAGCTGGACCGATGAAACCCATGCGGTTCCCAGCGATGCCCGATGCTACCCGCGTGTACCGGCGCGTGTCAGCCCTTTGCCTCCCGCGGGCGCCACGTGCTCAATCGGAGTCGGCGGGCCCGACCCATTCGGTATCGCCAAATGAGAAAGCAAGGTGTGCGAGGCGCGCGTCGGAGCTTGCGCCGTGCCAGTGCTCTTCGCCGGGGCCAGCGTAGAGGCAATCGCCCGGCAGGAGCTCTATTACCTCCCCGCCGCGGCTTTGGGCGAGCCCCTTGCCTTCCAGCACGTACAGGTATTGGCCTTCAGGGTGCCG
>DASWIE010000038.1:0-3451 GCA_036397815.1 Candidatus Limnocylindria bacterium | reverse complement strand
CGAGCACCGGATCGAGGTCGAGGGCGTCGACCGGCTGCACGGGATCGAGCACCACGTCATGGGCGACCGGCTGGAGGCGGGCACGTTCGCCATCGCGGCGGCGGTGACCGGGGGCGATGTGACCATGCATGGTGTCGACTCTGCGCACCTCGGCGCCTTCCTGGACGTGCTCGGCAGCATGGGTGTCCCATTCGAGACGACCGATGGTGGCCTGCACGTCGGCAGCGCTGGTGCGGGACCGGGCGCCGGCGCGTACCGGCCGACCGACGTGCAGACGGAGCCCTATCCCGGCTTCGCCACGGACCTCCAGGCCCCGCTGGCGGTGCTGATGACCCAGGCCGATGGCGAGTCCACTATCCACGAGACGATCTACGAGGACCGCCTCGACTACACCACCGAGCTGATGAAGATGGGGGCCGTGATCGAGGTCATGGACGAGCGGCACGCGCGGATCGCCGGCCCCACGCCGCTCCACGGGCGCGAGGTGCAGATCTCCGACCTGCGCGCCGGCGCCACGCTGGTGCTCGCCGCTCTGGCCGCCGAGGAGACGAGCGTCATCTCCGGCGTCGAGCACGTCGACCGCGGTTACGAGCAGATCGAGGCGAAGCTCGTGGGCCTCGGCGCGCAGATCCAGCGCATCGACGCCTAGCCGCCATGAGCCAGCGGCCGTCGGCCCAGGCGACTCATCGGTTCAGCGCCGAACTCGAGGCCGCTCGAGCGGGCGGCGCCGTCGTGCTCGTGCCGCCGGAGGTGGCAACCGCCCTGGGCGGCCTGAAGCAGATGCGCGTGTTCGGGACGCTGAATGGCGTCGACTACCGCAGCAGCACCATGCCGTACGGCGGCCGTGGTCTGTTCATGGGCGTGCACAAGGCCACGCGCGAGGCCGCCGGCGTGGAGTTGGGCGACGTGGTGGAGGTCGAGATCACGCGTGACGACTCGCCGCGCACGCTGGAGCTGGCGCCGGAGCTCGAGGCGGCCTTCGCCGCCGAGCCGGATCTGCGAGCCCGCTTCGACGCCCTGTCGTTCTCGCGGCGACGGGATCTCGCTGCCCCTATCGCCGAGGCGAAGCGCCCCGAGACACGCGCGAGCCGCCTCGAGGCCGCCCTCGACCGCCTCCGCACCCTCGGCTGACACCGCTCCCTTCGACGCTCGCCCCCAGCCGCTGCTGTGGTTCGCGTTAGGCCCGGGCGGGCGACTTCTTCCTATCAGGCGCGAATGACCGCAGCCGTTGAGGCTTGTCCCGGCGGGGGCGCCCCTGTCGAGCCTTCCTCCACGCTCGCCGGACCACGCTGGGGCCGCACTCGCCGCCATCCAGGGCCTCTAGTGCGGCCCTGATTCGCGCCTGAGAAGATCAGAAGGCCACCGGGTGCCGCAGCGGATGGACGGCGCAGCCATGAGATCGCCGCTGCCCCGCGCATCTCGAAGCGCGCGAAAAGGGGTTCAAGGCGCTGAAGCCTTCGGCGAGTCGTCATGCCTCCCGGAACACGAAAGCCGGGACGACTGCCCGTGGCTGCGGCAAGCTGAGCTGATGCGCCAGAAACGGCCCCAGACGCGCCTTGGCGTCCAGCGTTCCGAGCGCCTCCTGCGCGTCGGCAAGAGTGGTCTTCACCTCGGCAACGAGTAGGAACCCGTGCGTGGGGTGCCACGCCAGGAGGTCGACACGGCCGCGCTCGCCATAGCGGCTGTAGCTCACCTCGGTCCAGACCTGCCACCGCCATCGACGAAGGCGCGCGGCCCACGCGGCCTGGAGGGCAGCGTGGTCTTCGTCCAGCAGCCGATCGAGCTCCGGGCCATGCCAGGTCGCGCGGAGGTCGAGCCGGACGTCGATCGCACCGAGGCAGCGGCGAATGGTGCCGAGCGTCAGCCGCTCGCCTTCCCCTCGTTCCAGGAGAGACACCGTGGATCGGTCGATGCCGGCGCGGCGTGCGACGTCCGCCTGGCGCAGCCGCAGTCGGCGCCGCACGGCTTGAGCTATTTGCCCCACACGGGCCTCGTGCATGGGCCAATGGTGCCGACCCGAGGCTTATCGGCCGCTTACTGGTCCCTGCTGGCAGCGGGGGCACCAGTAGGTCACGCGTGCCTGGGTCCCCTGGCGGCGGGCTTCGATGCGCGTTCCGCAGCGCCGGCAGGGGCGGCCGGCGCGCCTGTAGACCCAGAGCGAGGCGCCTGGTCGGGCAACGCCGGTCGTGACGCGACGACCGCCTGCCGCGTTCGCCAGCAGCAACCGCCGTGCGGTGGCCACGAGCGACGCAAGCGCGGCCTCCGACAGCACCGAGACGGGCGCCCACGGATCCGCCCGCTCGATGAAGCAGATCTCCGACTTGTAGACGTTGCCGATCCCCGCCAGCGCCCGCTGGTCGAGCAGCGCCTCGCCCAGCGGCACGCCGGAGCGCTGGCGCAGGCGACGCACCGCCTCGACGGCGTCGAAGGCAGGCGCCATCAGGTCCGGGCCGAGCGAGGTCAAGGCCCGACGGCGACAAACCTCCGAATCGGTGAGGAGCTCCACCTCGGGGGCGTCGAAGCAGACGGCAACGGCGGCATCGGTCTCGAGGATGCATGAGGCGCGGGTCGAGGGCAGGCGCCATGGCTCGCCGGGTGCGTATCGGTGCCATGAGCCGCGCATGCGCATGTGCGTCCGCAGCCAGCGTCCATCCGAGAAGCCGATCAGCAGATGCTTGCCGTGCGCCTCGACCGCGGTGACATTGGCCCCCACCAGCAGGTCCAGCCGCGGGACCCGAACCAGGCCGGGTCGCGACTGAGCGCGCGCCGCTGTGACCGTTCCACCCACCAGCGAGCGGCGCAGGACGGCCGCGGTTCGATGGATGGTGTCTCCCTCCGGCATGGACCGATGGTACCGGCGGATCGGTCAGGGCCAGTCGGTATACTTCGGACCGCCCAGCCAACCCGCCCCAGCCAACCCGCCCCAGCCAACCCGCATGGATGCAGCCTGACCGCGCATGAAGATCGGCATCGACCTCGGCACCGCGAACATCCTTGTCTACGTGAAGGGCAAGGGCGTCGTCCTGAACGAGCCGTCGGTGGTGGCGATCAGCGACGACGACAATCGCCTCGTGGCCGTGGGCGAGGAGGCGCGCGAGATGATCGGGCGCACGCCTGGCAACGTGCGGGCCATCCGGCCGATGCGCGACGGGGTGATCGCCGACTACTTGATCACCGAGGCGATGCTGCGCTACGTCATCAACAAGGTGGCGCGCGTCCGGATCTTCAAGCCGGACGTCATGATCAGCGTGCCGTCGGGGGTCACGAGCGTCGAGAAGCGGGCCGTTCGGGACGCCGCGCTGAAGGCGGGGGCGCGCGATGCGTTCCTGATCGAGGAGCCGCTGGCGGCGGCGATCGGGTCGAACGTTCCCATCTCCGGCCCGAGCGGCAACATGGTGATCGACATCGGCGGCGGGACGAGCGAGATCGCCGTGATCGCGCTGGGCGGGAT
>DASWIE010000037.1:0-29922 GCA_036397815.1 Candidatus Limnocylindria bacterium | reverse complement strand
TAGCCCTCCAACAGCGACATGAGCGCCTGGGTTCGTTGGAAGGTCTCGAGCTGTCGCGGCGTCATCATTCGCTCCAGCCAGTGCCCGCCGCGCCGCGCCATGGCGGAACGCAGCCTCGCGCCGAGCCCGCCGGAATCGGCGGCGAGCTGCTCGACAGTATCGGCCACCAGGGCGGAGAAGTGCTCGCGCAGCCAGGGATAGGCCTCGAACTCGAAGGCGTGGGTGGCCTCGTGCAGCGCGATGAAGGTGCGGAACTGGTCGAGCGGCAGGCGCATCGCTCCAGCCGCTGCCACGATATTCGGCTCCACGAAATGCAGGCGGCCGCGGGTCGCCGGTCCGGCGGCCAGCAGGCTTACGTCGTACTGGCCGAGGACCTTGCGCGCCAGGAACGCGAGCAGGAAGCCAAGCTGCTGGTTGCCGATCGACCGATTGAGGATGCGGGCCAGGGCACGCCCGGGCGTGTCGGCCCCCTGGGTGGACGCGATCATGATCCGCTCGACCCGATCGAAGAGCGCCTCGAAGGTCGCCAGGTTCAGGTCGATCCACTCGCGCCGATCGATCACCGCCGGCACCTCGATGGCGCGCGGCAGCTCGGCCCCGATCTCGGCCGCGATAACCGGCTCGATGCGAAGCAGCGCCTCCCGGTAGAACGCATCGGCCGCGGCTCGCTCGGCGGCGCTCAGGACGACGTCGGACGCGCCGAGCCGGCGGCGGGCGATCCCGCGCACGGCTTCCCAGTCAATCAGGCGCGTGCCGGCGCGGCGCAGGATCTCGCGCTGGGCGACGGTGGCCCCCATCGCCAGCAGTCCGCCGACCACGATCCCCATGCCAAGGCGGCTGGCATTGCGTGTCATCTCGGCCTGAGTCTAGTCGGAGGCCGTGGTCGCCGCCTCGACCGTGGGGAGCGAATCGCCGAACAGGCGCTGGGCGACGGCAGTGAAGGCGGCCACGTCGCCGGTGGTCGCGATGCGATGCCGTGCCGCCTCCGGTCGCTCTGTCGCGGTCCGGGACGGCGATCTGGCGCCCAGCGCATCGAGCAGGTCCTCCGCGGCGAGGGCGGTGGTGAAGGCGGAGTCAACCACCGCGACGGCGGGTCCCACGGCACGCTCGATGAGCGGCCGCAGGAGCGGATAGTGGGTGCAGCCAAGCAGCAGCGTATCGATCCCACCATCCTGGCGCAGCAGCTCGCCGAGGTACCCGTCCACGGCGGCCTCTGTCGCCGGGCCGTCGAGCTGGCCGGCCTCGACCAGCGGAACGAGATCCGGGCAGGCCTGCTGGCTGACCGCCACGCGCGAGTCCGCCTCGCCGATCGCGGCCGGATATGCCCCGGAGCTCACCGTCCCGGCGGTTGCGATGACGCCGACATGCTGGGAGCGTGTCGACGACGCGGCAGCCACGGCTCCCGGCCGCACGACGCCGAGGACGGGCACAGACGCCATCTCGCGCACCTGCGGCAGCGCCTGGGAGGTGGCCGTATTGCAGGCCAGCAGGAGGAGCTTGACGTCCTGTGCCAGGAGCCAGCTGACGCATTCCAGCGTGAAGCGGCGCACCTCGTCCGCAGGGCGGGGGCCGTACGGCGTCCGCGCGTTGTCGCCCAGGTAGACGGTCTCCTCGCCCGGCAGGCGACGGCGCAGCTCCGACAGGACCGTGAGCCCCCCGACACCGGAGTCGAAGACTCCGATCGGCCGCGGGTCGCCCTCGGGCGGCACCGTGGCGGTCAGCGTCGCGCGAGGGCCGGTACGCGCTCGCGCATGTGTGCGGCGAGCGAGTCGGCGATGCGCTTGATCCCCTGCGAGATCGGTGCGTCGGGGCTTCCCGAGACGAAGGGCACGCCCTCGTGGTTGGCTGCGAGAACCAGGCGGCCATCGGAGACGATCTCGAAGTCGACGGCGCGACCGAGCGCCGCCTCGAGATCGGCCTTGGTGAAGCCACCGGCGGCGTCGGATCGGTTCAGGAGGGTGGCAAGCTTGGTGGCCGGATACCCGATCGCGTCGAACGCCTCGGCGGTCATCGCCAGGTTGCGGATCGCCATCGAGTCGTAGGTGACGACCTGGAGGATGAGGTCCGATGCGTCGAGGAAGACGAGCACGTCGTCCGAAAGGGCGGTGCGCGTGTCGACGATCACGAACTCGTACAGCTGGCGCAGGATGCTCAGCGCCTTCTCGATGTCGCGAACCGTGACCATCTCGGCCATCTCGATCCGCGGCGGCGCTAGCAGGATGTCGATTCCGGATGGGTCGTGCCAGGCGACCTCGGCCACGTCGGTGTCGCGGATCTTGTCGGTCGGAAGGTTGACGATCGAAGGTGCGCTGGCGGGGACGCGGAGGAGGCCGCGGAGGTCGCTGAACTGGAGCGACCCGTCGATCAGGCAGACGCGATGGTCTGCCGCCAGGGCCACCGCCAGGTTGTAGGCAATGGTCGTCCGACCGACGCCGCCCTTCGGCGAGAAGAGGCTGATCATCATCGAGCCGGTGCGAGAGGCGGTCACGGTCCGCTCCTCGAAGGTCTTGCGCACGATGGTGGTCAGGTCGAAACCAGAGAACGGCATCTTGAGGACCGCATCGATGCCCTTCTCCGCGCTGGCGTTGACCGGGTTCTGCGGGACGGTGAGCATGACGACCGCGACCTGCGGCTCCGCCTCACGGATCCCCAGGGCCACCTGCTGGCCCGAGACGCGACCCTGAAGCAGCGCGTCGACGATCACGACGTCCGGCTTGTACTCGGCCGTCGCGGCGACCGCCCGGTCGCCGGCGGTAACCACCTCGAGCATCTTGATCTGGGACTGCGCCTGGAGCAGCGCGCGCATGTGCGATGCCACCTGCGGCACGTCCTCCACGACCAGGAGCCTGATCTGCTCTGCTGCCAAGATCTCCCTCGCCACTTCGCGTTCGGGCCGGCCCGAACGTCCCCATCTCAGCCTGCGGTCGCCCGGATCACCATTATCCGTCGCACGCTGTCCTCCTCGAGCGGGTCGAGGTCGTGCGAACCATAGGCCAGCTCCACAGCCAGGCCGGCTTCCCGGACCAGCGAAAGGAGCGCTTCTGTATATGGGTACCAGAGCCGATGGTTGGCCGGAAGCCGCGCTATCGTACCATCGGCCTGTCCCAGATCGACCATTGTCGAGAAGGCGACGCGCAGCCCTTCGGGTGCCTCGCGCAGCATCAGCTGGCTGCGTCGCACGACCTCGCGGCCGCCGAGCGTCCGACGCCAGTCGACCGAAAGCGGGAGGTCCCGGGTCGGCAACAGCCCCGGACCGAGATCATCGAGCACGAGCCGGCCGTCGCCAGCCAGCAGGCGCGCGACGCCGGCCAACATCAGCATCGCCTCCTCCGGACCATCCAGGTGCGGAAGCACGCCGGCCGCCACCACCAGGCGGAATCGCTCCGATCGCCCCAGGCCGCCGAGCTGTCGCACGTCACCGGCGACCAGCGCCAGCTCCCCGTCGGCCATGGCCCGGCTGAGCCTCTCATCGCCGCCGATACGCGCCTCGGCGCGGCGCAGCAGCGCCGGCGAGCCGTCGACGCCGACGATCGGCTTCGCACCGCCCTCCAGCAGGCTGGCGAAGATGCGGCCCGATCCGCAGCCCAGGTCGAGCGCAGGACCGCGATGGCGCGCGGCCATCTCCCGGTAGAAGACGAGGTCATCGGTCACCTCGTCGTGCTCGAGGTCGTAGAGCTCGGCGAGCAGGTCTGCGTCGGTCAGCTGGCCCGCGAAGATGTCAGCGCTCATGGCAGGTCAACCCGGCGAATGGCGAACCATTCCGCCAACCCCGTCAGGATCAGCAGGAACAGGGCGCCCGGGACGGACAGCGCGCCGCCGAGCCGAAGGCCGGCCATCGCCGCCACGACTGCCGAGGCAAGCAACCCGCGACGCGTCGCGCGGGCCCACGCCCCGCGGAACACGATCCGCCGGCGCGCAACGAACTCGGCCAGAAACGCGAACGGTGTGACGAGCAGTCCGACCGCCGCGGCTGCGAGCACGACAACCGCGATCCGATTTGTCCCCGCGTCCGGGCACGGCCGCGCCGGGGAATCGGTGGGGCACGCGTTGCCGGCAAAGGCAACCAGGGTCACGGCTGCCAGCAGGGCGAGAAGGGCGAGCCCGGCGACGACGAGCCTGGTTCGCCCGCTCACCGGCTCAGCGCGCCGCGTCCGGGCAGATCTCGCGAAACGGACAGAAGCCGCAGCGCATGGGCGAGGGGTTGGCGTCGAACTCGCCGGCGCGGATGCCGTCCGCCGCGGCCCTCACCTGCGCGGTCGCCTTGGCCAGCCGCTTCGGCGACGGGGCGCTGCGCCCGACGATCCCGGACTCCAGGAAGTGGAGCGCCAGCTCATCCGGCGCGCGGCCATGCTGGCCCTCGTAGGCCATGGCATAGATCGAGAGCTGCAGCGAGTCGCGAGAGCGCCGGCTGGCCGTCGCGGGGTCGCGAACGTCGGCGGACTTGTAGTCGGTGATCGTCACCCGACCGTCCGGGTCCCGGTCGACGCGATCGTATCGGCCGCGCAGCCGGTCACGGCCGACCAGCACCGAGAATTCCTGCTCGACCGCCACCGGTCGCGCCGGATCGGACTGCTGCTCGTTCCAGAAGCGCTGCAACGCCTCACGCGCCGCCGCCCGGCGCGCCTCCTCGTGCTGGCGGGTGAGGTAGCCGACCGACTCCCAGGCTGCGTCCAGCTCGGCGTAGAGCTCTTCGAGGCTGGTCGAACGACCTGCCATCTGGGCTCGATGGAAGGCCTGCACCGCGGCGTGCAACGCCCTCCCGTAGGCCATCTGGTGGGAGGCCGGAGTCGGTATGCGAATCGCGTGCGCGTAGCGGTAGCGAGCTGGGCATTCGAGGTAGTCCGTCACCTGTCCGTAGCTGAGCATCAGCGGTCGGTCGGCCAGCGACGGGCGGGCGGTGGAGCTCGCCGCGGCCGCCGGGGCGGCGGCGCGCTCATGACGGGCAAGGCGCTCCACCACGCTGGGGCGCAGGGCTTCGACCGGCGTGGCGGGGGGCATGTCGAGCGCCTCGAGCACGAACGGGCTGAGACGGCGCGCGGCCCGTCCGCCGTAGTCGCGCGCCCAGCTGAGGAGCAGCTCCTCTCGGGCGCGGGTCATGCCGACGTAGAAGAGGCGCCGCTCTTCCGCCAGGTGGTGGTCACCCTCAGGCAGCGGCTCGCGAATCAGGTCGGCCGGGAGAGGCAGCTGGTCGCCGCGCGATCGGGTGGGGAATCGGTCGTCGACCAGGCCGACCATCCAGACGACCGGGAACTCGAGCCCCTTGGCCTTGTGGTAGGTGAGGACGTGGACGGCGTCCCCCTCGTCCAGCTCGACGTCCGCAGTTGATGGGTCATCCCCAACCTCGATGAGGGTATCCAGCTGTGCGACGAGGAACGGCAGCCGATCGTCGCGCAGGAGACCGGACTGGCGGCGCACGATCTCGAAGAAGCGCGCGACGTTGGCCAGCCGCTCCTCCCCGGACTCGCGGGCCTCGGCGCCCAGGCGGCCGAGCCAGCCGGAGCTGGAGATGAAGTGGTAGAGCAGCTCGCCGGTGGTTCGCTCAGCGCTCATGGCCCGATGCTGGTCGAGGCTGGCGAGCAGCCGCTGCACGACCTCCAAGGCGCGCGGCGCGAAGCGCACGCCATCGGTGGCGGCCGAGGCGTTGCGGAGCGCGGTCTCGAGGCTGGTATGCCGTCGCGTGGCAGCGTTCAGGGCGACGGTCACGTCCCGCGGATCGAGGCCGAAGACCTCGGACGTGGCGAGGTCGTAGCTGCTGATCGAATCCTCCGGGTCGTTCGCGGCGCGCAGGAAGCTGACCAGCAGCCGCACCTCCGGCTGGCGATAGAGCCCGGCAGTGCCCGAGAAGCGCCACGGCACCCGCGACATGGTGAGCGCACGCAGGATCGGATCGGCGTCGCGGTTGGTCCGCACCAGCACGGCGTGGTCGCCTGGCTGGCGGCCGGTGCGCAGCGATGCCGCGATGCGCTCGGCCACGGCATCGGCCTCGTCAGAGCCGGTGTCGAAGGCGAGCAGCTCGATCGGTCCGTCGGCGGGCGCCTCGCGCGGCAAGCGAGCCCGCGACACGAGACGCTTGTCGAGACCCTCACGCGCCTCCAGCCGCTCGGGGTCGTTGTGCTGGATCAGCCGGTAGGCGGCGTCGAGGATCGGCTGGCGGCTGCGGAAGTTATCGGTCAGCACCACGCTCGCAGCCTTCGGGAAGGCGGTGCGGAAGCCGAGGATGTTGCTGAGCGCGGCGCCTCGGAAACGGTAGATGCTCTGGTCGTCGTCGCCCACGACGGTGACGTTGGCGCGCGGCGAGCCGGCCAGCAACTTGACGAGCTCGAACTGGGCGTAGTTCGTGTCCTGGAACTCGTCGACCAGGATGTGCCGATAGCGCGCGCGCTCGGCCTCCATGACCGATGGGTGCTCGCGCAGCAGCCGCAGGGCGAGGCCGACCTGGTCCCCGAAGTCGAGCCTGTCATGCGCTCGCATCAGGCCCTCATAGGCCTCGTACAGCGCCGCCAGCTCGGCCTGCTGGACGGCCTCCTCCGCCAGCGCGGCGTCGTCCGGCGAGGCGACGGCCAGCGCCGCCAGCCGATCCGCGGCCGCTTGGTACTCGGCCGGCGGGACATCCTCGTCGCGGGCGCGGCTGATCAACGTCACGAGGGCGTGCAGGAAGCGGGTCGGATCGCCGAGTGGGCGGTATCGGTCCAGCGGCAGGTCGAACAGGCGCTCGCGCAGGAAGATGACCTGCTCCGCCCGGGAGAGGACGGTCGACCGGTCGGAGAGGCCGGCCTCGAAGGCGTGGTCGCGCAGCAGCCGGTCACCGAAGGCGTGGAAGGTGCTGATCACGGTATCGGTGTAGCCGTATGGCACCAGCCGATCGACGCGCTCGGTCATCTCCAGGGCCGCTCGATCCGTGAACGTGAGCGCCAGGATCTCGGACGGCTTCGCCCGCTTCTCGGCGATGAGCCAGGCGATCCGGCGCGTGATGACCGTCGTCTTGCCGGTCCCCGCCCCCGCCACGATCAGGAGCGGGCCATCGCCGTGCGTCACCGCCTTGCGCTGCCGGGGAGTCAGGTCGGCGAGCAGAGGGGGCTGGATGCGGAGGTGCGGTCGAAGCCGGCGCGGCGGGGGGGAGACCAGCTCCTCGAAGATCGGGAGCTGGTCGGGGGACGGCACGACCGCTGGCACGTCCTCGATGGTAGCCCAGGCGGCATTCACGCCGCCGTTATCGCGCGCTTATCGGACACCTTGCCTGTCGCGTCGGTTTGCCCATTGCGTGCGCTGGCTCTGCGCCCGTTGGGCGGGCCCTTGTCGGGGCCGATCGTCCGGCGTACCGTGGGGCACTGCCCTCACTGTCGGAGGGAGACAGGACAGGTTGCCCGAGCTTCCCGCGCTTCTCGAGATCGTCGCCCACGGCGTCACCGCCATCCTGGCCACCTGGCTGGGGCTGATCGTGCTGACACGCGCGGGGCGCCAGCCCGGCGCACGCGTCTTCGCCCTGCTGACCGGATACCTCGTCGTCTGGTCGGTGGCCATCATCGCCCAGCGCCTGACTGGCCAGCCCGGCCGCGTGGGCGGGCCGTTGAACGCGATCGAGGACGTCGCCGCATTCCTCCTGCCGGCCGGAACCCTGCACATCGCGCTGGCACTTGCCGTAGAGGGCCGGCGATCGACGGTTCAACAGGCCGTGCTGGTCGCGACGTACGCCGTCAGCGGGGCGATGGCGGTTGGTGCCGTCTTCTTCCCCGATCAGCAGTTCGCCGTCTCGCCACCGCACCTCGAGCTGCCGGGCATTCCCGGCGAAGTGCTGGGATGGGCCTGGATCGTGGCGCGGATGCTCATCTTCGGGGCCGCCCTCTACTGGATCGTGCGCGCCCTGGGCGGCGCGGGAGCCGACCTGGCCAGGCGCCGGCAGCTGCTGGCGGCACTGGCGACCGTCGCCGTGGGAGCCTTGGGCGGCGTGCTGCGGTTCCTGCCCGGGCCGTCCGACAGCGATCCGTGGCTCGGCGTCTCGCTGGTGACGCTGGCCGTGATCCTGGCGGCCTATGCCGTCTTCGCGCAGGGCGTCTTTCTGTCGCCCGAGGTCGCGGTCCAGGCGTTCCGCTACTCGATCGTCATCGGTGTCGGGGTCACCCTCTACGTGGCCGCCCTGATCGGGCTCGAGCGCTGGACGCAGGACGTGCTCGCCATCCAGCTGCCGATCGTCACCGGGCTGGCGCTGGTCGTCACCCTGGCGCTCTTTGACCCGATCGCCGGCTGGGCGCGACGCGTGATTCGCGGGCGTTCCGCACGCGAGACCGCCTACGACCGGCTGCTCCAGGCCCTGGGCCAAGACGTGCTCACCGCTCAGCGCCCGGAGGGCGTCGTGGAGCCGGCCCTCGCGCGGCTGAGCCGCACGTTCCGCCTGCTCGGCGCCGTGGTCAAAGGCACGGGCGGCGAGGTCGTGGCCACGCACGGACAGCCGGTTCCGGATTCTCCGCTCGCGGTTCAGCTGCCGCTCAGGAGCGGTGATGCCGAGCTGGGATCGGTCGCCTTCGGCCCCAAGCGATCCCAGCTGCCATTCACCCCGCAGGAGACCGAGCTGCTCTCGCTGGCAGCCGGCTTCCTCGGCGCTTCACTCAGCCTGGCGGAGCGGCACGACGTCCAGGCCCAGGCACTGGAATCGCTCTCGGCCGAGCGCGTCGCCGTAGAGACCCGGGGCACCGTCCTCAGCGAGGCGCTGGTCCAGGCCGGCTCGCGCGAGGCAGGCCTCCAGGTCTTCGCCCTCGGCCCGCTGCGAGTGGAGCGGAGCGGGACCATGATGCGGCAGTGGGGCGGCGCCAAGGCCGGCACACGCCAGGCGGAGGCGGTATTCGCGTTCCTCTTCGACCGGAACGAGCGCGGTGCCGCCAAGGACGAGATCATCGAGCTGATCTGGCCCGATGTGGACCTCGAGCGGGCCGACCTGGCCTTCCATCGCACGCTCGGCGGCCTGCGCACGACCCTCGAGCCCGGGCGGCGCGGCGGCGACCGGGGCGGCGCGATAACCTTCCACAACGACCGATACCGGCTCGATCCCTCGGTCGTGGAATGGAGCGATGTCGGCGCCTTCGAGGAGGAGATGGCGGCCGCCAGCGCATCCACCGACCAGGACGAGGCACTCCACCACCTCGAGCGCGCGCGCGCGCTGTACCGCGGCGATTTCCTTGACGACTGCCCCTTCTACGGCGATTCAGCGCAGGTGGAGGAGCGGCGCGAGATGCTCCGCGGCAGATGCGTGGACCTGCTGCTGGCGCTGGGCGAGCGGTACGAGCGCCGCGGCGATCGGCCCGCGGCGGCGGCCTCGTTCCGGCAGGCGCGGAGCATCTCAGGCGATGAGCTGCCTCCCGCCGACGAGGCCCTCAGCCGCCTCGGCGCTTCGGTCTGAGGCGCCGCCGCTCGCCACGCCAGTGGGCGAGGATCGCCTCGGCATGCCGGCGGCTGGTTCGCAGCTGGTCGCGCACGGGTCCAACCGCCAACGGGCCACGTGTGGCCATGGCGTCAAGCCGCGCTCGCAGCCCCTCCCACACGTCGCGTGGGTAGTCGATCCCAGGTCCGATCGCCACCAGCTCCCCGGCGACTCGAAGCTGAGAGAGAACGCCGGGTGGAATCCCGAGCCGCGCAGCACTGCCGTCGACGCGCGGGGGCGCGGCCCCCGCTTCGCGCATCCCGGCCAGCAGCCGCTCGACGCGCTCCCGCATCTCGGGATCGAGGGTCGGCGCGTGCTCGGGCAGGCGGATGCGGTGACCGGTGCGTGCCAGAGCACCCGAGGCGACCATCTCGTCGACGATCGATCTGAGCGCGGCGTCATCGAGCAAGAGTGGCGTGGACCCGCGATGGCCAGGCGGCTGGCGGGGCGCGGCGCGCAGCTCGGCGATCACCGCGTCCACTCGCGCGTCAGCCCGCAACGGGTCGCGCCGGTGCAGCCGTCGCAGGGCGGCCAGGAGACGACCCTCGGCGAGCCTCCGCTGTGCGGGGTCGAGCGGGCCGGCGTCGTGGGAGTCGGAGTCAGCCATGTCCGGGGCAGGAAAGGAGTGCGGCAATCAGCCGTTCGTCGAGGTCGGACGCGTGCCGGAGATGGCGATCCGGATCGCCTGGGCCTCTTCCTCGGAGAGCGTGTGCGACGACTCGCCGCCTTCCACCGGCTTGGCGAAGAGACGCGTGTTCGCCCGCCCATGGAGGCTCGAGACCACGATCCCGTCGCGCCGGTCGTCGAGCAGCGCGATCACGAAGCTCTGGTCGGACCCGGTGTCGTCAAAGGGATTGAACCGCACGAGACCGATGTGCTGGATGCTGGTCCGGGTACGTTGCTCCATCTCGCCCGCGAGGCGGTTCAGCTCGTCGAGCCGCGCGCCGACCGCTTCCACCCGACCGACCTGCAGATCGAGGACGTCGGCGAGGGAAGCATCCGAACCGCCACGCGCCAGCGAGCGGTATGAGCGCACAGCGCGGCCGAGCCGAAACGACTGGGCAATCACGGCGATGAGGAGTATCAACAGGACGAGTCCGATGGCGGCAGCCAGCAGAGCCAGGTTGTCGGCCAGGATGCGGTTCAGCTCGTCCATCGGTGGGCGCTCCGGAGGCGGCACGGCGGGCGAATGGCACGGGGCGTCGCGGCGGCGGCGCCGGGGACGGCTGGTATCATACCGCCCCCGCGCGACCATCCAGCGTTCACGCGGCCGCCGTTCGAGGAGTTCAGACAAGACCGATGGCTCGACGTTCAGGCAAGGCCAGCCGCCAGGCACGACAACGACGGGCGCAGCGAGCCGCCGCCCGGCCGGTCGCCCCGCGGCCGCCGGAGCCGGCGCCGCAACCCGCCCGGGAGGCGATCGAAACGCCCGGGGCCGGAGGCTTCGAGGCGGCCGATGCGGCGGCTCGAGCGGCTGGGTCATCCGCGCCCGGCGCGTGGGCAGGAGCGCGATCGACCCGCTCGCACGCCGCCGACCCGCGCTTCCAGGTCGCAGGCCCGTCGCGCCTCACCGATCGCGCCGTCGCGGAGTACCACTACGTGGCCCGCGACCTCCGCAACATCGGCGTCATGGTGGCGGTGATGGCGGTGCTCCTGGTCGTGGCGACGATCGTGGTCAACGTGACCGGCATCGGGCGGGCCTGAACCACCTAGCCGTCAACGCCACCTTTGCGCCCTCGACTGGCCTCGAGCCGCAGGCGCCGCAACCGCTGCAGCCGCTCCCCGATCGATGACTCCAGCCCCTGGTCGGACGGCTCGTAATAGACCTGCCCGCTCAGCTCATCGGGCAGGTATTGCTGGTCGACATCGGCGTCGTCGTAGTCGTGGGGATAGAGGTAGCCCTTGCCGTAGCCATGCTCGCGCGCCAGTCGTCGGTGCGCGCTCGGTCGCAGGTGCAGCGGCACCGGCAGCCGGCCCTTCTCCTCGACATCGGCCAGGGCCGCGAAGTACGCCGCGCCCGCCCGGTTCGACTTCGGCGCCGAGGCGACGTATGCGGCGGCCTGGGCCAGCGCGTATTGCGCCTCCGGCAGCCCGATCATCTCGACCGCCTGCATCGCGGCCACCGCCACCTGCAGCGCCCGCGGATCGGCGTTGCCCACGTCCTCGCTGGCCGCGATGACGATCCGTCGCGCGATGAATGTCGGGTCCTCGCCTGCCGCCACCATGCTGGCGCACCAGTAGAGCGCCGCATCGGGGTCGTTCCCACGCATGCTCTTGATGAAGGCCGATGCGGCCTCGTAGTGCTGGTCCCCCACCCGGTCGTAGTCGAGCAGTCGCTGCTGCGCCGCCTCCGAAATCGGCTCGCGGCCCAGCGTGGCGCCCGCCTTCGCAACCGATGACGCGGCCTCGAGGATGTTCAGCGCCTGCCGCGCATCGCCGCCCGACAGGTCGAGCAGGGCGGCCATCCCCTCCGCATCGAGCGCCACCCGTCCGCCAAGGCCGCGCTCCTCCGCCAGCGCCCGTTCGGCGATGACGCGCAGGTCCTCTTCGGCGAGCGGCTCGAGACGATAGACCCGCAGGCGCGAGAGAAGCGGCGAGTTGATCTCGTAGTACGGGTTCTCGGTCGTCGCCCCGATCAGGATGATGGTCCCGTCCTCGACATGCGGCAGCAGCGCGTCCTGCTGTGCCTTGTTGAACCGATGCAGCTCGTCGATGAAGGCGACGGTCCGTCCGCCGGCGCTCCGCAGGGACCGGGCCTCGGCCACCAGCTGGCGAACGTCGGCCACGCCGCTGGTCACCGCCGAGAGCGGCCGCCACGTCCCGCCGAAGCGATCTGCCAGCAGGCGCGCGAGGGTCGTCTTGCCCGATCCGGGAGGCCCCCACAACACCATGCTGGGCAGGTAGCCGGTGCGCACGACCCTGGTGAGCGCACCCTCCTTGCCGACGAGGTGGGACTGGCCCACGAACTCATCGAGCGTGCGGGGCCGCATGCGGGCGGCCAGCGGGGCGTCCGCAGGCGTCTCCTCGCCGAACAGGGGCTGCGTGACGGCCGGCTGCCGGCGCGGCGCCGGCCTAGGTGGCATCGGTCCGATCCATGAGCCGATTATGATGCCGGCCATGGAACAGAACCTGCGCATCCCCGGCCCGACCCCGATCCCGCGCGCGGTGCGCGAGGCGCAGGAGGCACCGATGATCGACCACCGCGGCACCGAGTTCGCGGCGATGCAGCAGGAGATCAGGGAGGGCATCGCGGCGCTGATCGGCTCCAGCGGCGAGGTGCTGCTGCTGACCGGGTCGGGCTCCGGCGCGATGGAGGCCGCGGTGGTCAACGCACTGTCGCCGGGCGATCGGGTGCTGGTGGTCACGATCGGCGCCTTCGGGGATCGCTTCGCCAGGATCGCGGCCGCATTCGGCGCCGACGTCGAGCCCTTCTCCGTCGAGTGGGGCCGAGCCGCCGACCCGGAAGCGCTCGCGGCGCACCTAGCGGCCCAGCCGCCATACCGCGCGGTCCTGGTCACCCACAACGAGACCTCCACCGGCGTCATGAACCCGCTGCGCGAGCTGGCGGCCGCGGCGCGTGGCGCACCCGGTGATCCGCTTCTCATCGTGGATGGCATCAGCGCCCTGGGCGCCGTGCCGTTCGAGATGGACGCGTGGGGCGTCGACGTGGTGCTCAGCGCCAGCCAGAAGGCGTGGATGGGCTCGCCGGGGATCGCGATCGCCGCGCTGAGCGAGCGGGGATGGGCCGCCGCCGAGAGCGCGCGGATGCCGCGCTTCTACTGGGACTTCGTCGAGGCCCGTCGCCTGGCTGAGAAGGGCCAGACGCCGTGGACCCCGGCAGTCAGCGTGCTCTACGGCCTGCGCGTCGGCGTGCGAAGCCTCGTGGCGGAGGGTCGCGAGCGGACCTGGGCCCGGCATGCCGCGATCGCAGCGGGAGCACAGGCCGGTCTTGAGGCGCTCGGCCTGCAGCTCGCCGCCGCGCCGCGCGACCGATCGCATACCGTGACCGCCGCCTGGCTGCCGAGCGACCTCGATTGGGGCCCGTTCAACGCCGCGATGCGAGCCAAGGGCCTGATCGTGGCCGGCGGGCAGGGTGCCTGGGCCGGTCGCATCCTGCGGTTCGGGCACATGGGCGAGGTGGGCATCGACGAGATCGCCGATGCCGTGCAGGTCATGGGCGAGACGCTCGCCGATCTGGGGCGGCCGGCCGACGGCGCGGCAGCGGCGGACGCCGCGCGAGCCGCCTACGATGCCGCCCTCTCCACCGCGGCCAGGTGACCCAGGGCCTGATCCTGGTCCGACACGGCGTCACGGCATGGAATCGCGAAGGCCGCTTCCAGGGCCACCGTGACCCACCGTTGGCAGCCGATGGCCTGGCTCAGGCACGGCTGCTGGCGGAGCGCATCGCGGCCGATCCGGAGGAGCGCCCGGTGCGGATCGTCAGCTCGCCGCTGGCTCGTGCCGCGCAGACCGCGCGCATCATCGCCGCCGCGTTGCCCGGCACCGCGCGCCAGCAGGAACCCGACGTCGCGCTCGAGCCGAGGCTGATGGAGATCGGTCAGGGCGCCTGGGAGGGCCGTACCCACGCCGAGCTGGCGCGCACCGACGCGCGTCGCTACGCGGCGTGGCGCCGTGACGGGGGCGGGCGCGTGCCGCCCGGCGGAGAGGCGGTCTCCGCGGCCAACACCCGCGTGCGAGCGGCCCTCGGCGAGTTGCTCGCCGGCGACGAGTGGCCGCTCTGCATCGTCTCGCACGGCGGCACGTTGCGCCTGGCTGCTCGTTACCTGCTCGGCCTCGAGCCGCGGTTGGCGTGGGAAATGGATCTCGACAACGCGTCGGTCTCCGTCATCTCGCGCGCCGATATCGAGGCGACCTGGCAGGTCAGGCGATGGAACGATGGCGCGCATCTCCTCGGCCGCTCGGCGCTGCACGTGGACGAGTCAGAGGGCGAGCCGCTCGCGCTCTAGCGCCCGGCCGCGCGGGGACGGATCAGCGACTCGGGAGCAGCCGCTGCACGCGCCGTTTCACGGCCAGCCAGACGAGCGGCAGCTCCAGCCGCCGCCACGCTCGCTCGATGCGGTCGATTGCCTCGCCCGAGATGCCGTGCCCGGAGTAGCTCTGCCAGACCTTGCCCTTGGCGATGGTCTGGATCTCCGGTCGACGGCGAGGGATCTGCTCCTCCAGCCAGCCGGCGTACTCGTAGATCGTCTCCGACGGGCGCTGCGCGACCCCGGCCCGGCCGGCCGCCAGCCTGAGCCGATGCCACTGCCGCTCGCCGGGCGCCAGGAAGCGCAGCGCTCGCCGCGACCGCAGGAAGCGCCAGGCGGCCACCCCAAGCCCCAGCGTCAGGATCGCCAGGAAGAGAAGCGCGTTCCCGCCGCGCGGTTCCTCCGGTGGGCCCTGCTCGCCCGGCTGGTACCCACCCGCCCCCGGTCGGAAGGAGGGCAGGGTATTGATGAGGCCTTGATCGCGGTCGAGCCCCTCCGGGAAGTCCCGGGGTCCTCCAGATGGTTGCGGGCCGCCGGCGCCGGACGGCAGCGGCTGTCCGCGGGGCCTGGTCAAGGCCGAGATCGTCTTGGTCGACTCGAACGCCTGCCAGCCGTAGCCGGGGAAGTAGATCTCGGCCCAGGCGTGCGCGTTCTCCCTGCGGACGAGGTAGATGCTGCCCTCGCCCTCCCCGTCGCCGATCCGATCGCCCGGCGCGAAGCCGACCGCCACCCGAGCGGGCAGGCCGAGCGTGCGAGCCATGACCGCCATCGCGCTGGCGAAGTACTCGCAGTAGCCGACCCGCCCGTTCTCGTCGAACAGGAAGAAGTCGACAATGTCGCGGTCCGGATCAGACGGTATGGGCGCAGTGGTGTCATACCGGAAGCCTGAGCCCCGCAGGTACGCGGCGAGCGCCTTCGCCATGTCGTGCGGGTTCCGTGCCCCGGCGTCGGCGACGATCTGCTCCGCCAGCTGGAAAGTCTGTTGGGTGACCCCCTCCGTGCCCAGGTAGTACGCCTCGATCTCGGGCGGGTAGGCCTGTCCGGCGCTCTGCAGCTGCGCCTCCGTCGCCTCACCGATCAGCGCCGTGATCACGTATCCCTCGCCGGGAGAGATCGGCGATGCCAGCTTCATCCCACCCAGGAACGGCTGGTTCCCGCTCTCGAAGACGGTGACGTCCGCGGTGACGCCGGTCGGATAGCCGGGCGTGAAGAGGTTGCGCTCGAGCGAAGTCTCGATCTGGATGTACAGCGTCTCGGGTCGGAAGGCATCGATCACGCTGGGGCGCTCCGGTGAGTCGCCCTGAAAGAGGGCCGTTTCGGCCGGCACGAGCCGCGTATCGCCAGGGGTTCGATCCCAGCCCCGCCCGGTGTACACGTCGTAGGTGATGGTTCGCAGGTAGTACGGCTTAAGGGAGGCGACCGTCATCACCGGGTCGTCCTGGCTGGTCCAGTTGCCGGAGATGGTCATGGAGTTGCCGAAGCTGGCGCCGCCGAATCGAGACGGGCCACCGCCGGACAGCCCGCCGAAGAATCCGTCCAGGCCATCGCGGAGATCCGTCCAGGCGCCGTCCAGGTTGTTCCAGACATTGGTCAGCGGCGCGGCCACGGCGACGGTGGTCAGCACCCAGGCGAGCGCGATGCTGCCCGCGATGAAGACGATCCCGCTGCGCATGATGGCGGCCGGGACCTCGGCGTTCTCGTTCACTCGCCGTCGCTGCCATCCCTCCTCACGACCGATCAGGGCGGCCCGCAGCCAGAGCAGAAGCGCGGCCAGCACGAACAGGATGAGATAGCCGAACAGGTCGGTCAGGGTGGCGGCCATGTTGCCGATCAGCGCCGCCCCGACCAGCACGATGGCGTCCAGGACCCGATGGTGGCGATAGAGCGTGTATGCGGCGATGAAGGAGGTGACCCACATCAGCACGCCGAGGCCGATGGCGTACGGCGTCAGCTGCGGGGCGTAGCCCAGGTCGAACACGATGCGCGCCCACCTGATCGCCTCGCCCCGCAGGGCCAGCAGGCGATCGCCCTGCGAGTAGTCGGGGAAGAACTCGCCACCCACGGTCCAGAGCACGATGGCGGTGCCCAGCACGGCGCTGAGCGGCAGGACGATCGCCACGCTCAACCGGCTGAGTCCGAAGAGCGCGCCGAGGACGACCGCGAAGAACGCCACCGGCACGATGAACTCGAGGCTGTCGATCCACGCGGCCTCTTGGATCGACCAGCCCAGGCTGAGCAGCATCACGAACAGCAGGCCGAGCGCCAGCCAGCCCTCTCGCGGCCGGAGGTATGGCCGAAGCCACTCAGACACGGACCCGCTCCCCGCGCTTCTGGCCGCCCAGCGCATTCGCCAGGTCGTCGCCCGCGTGAATCAGGCGATAGGAGACGTCGTACTCGGCCAGCCCGTGCCGCGCGGCGGCGAGCTGCGCGCGGCTCTCGTCGTCATCGCGCCCGACGAAGCTGGCGCGATCGAGCAGGACGACCACCACGCCAACGCCGCGGCGCCGCAGCGAGGCCAGGGCCCGGATCCACGTCCGGTCCGTGGATCCGGTCACGATGCAGAGCGTCATCCCACGCCGCAGCTGGAGGAGCGTGCCCATCAGCACCTCGGCCAGGGGCTGCGAGCCGTCAGCCTGAACGTTCGCCAGCAGGTGCAGGATCTTCTGCTCGACCCGGGTGCCGCGGTCCGGCGTGAGCAGCTGCTGGCGGCGCGACGAGACGGTCAGCCCCACTGCCCGATTCTCACTTAGCGTCTGGACCGCGATCGAGGCCGCGGCGCTGACGGCCGTCTCGACCGACGCGGTCTCGCCCGCTCCGGCGTGCGCGGCGCGGTCGAGGTCGAGCACGATCCACAGGTCGGCCGCCTGCTCCAGGTCGAACTCCTTCACGTGCAGCTCACCGTGGCGCACGCTCGAGAGCCAGTGGATCCGGTTGATGGCATCGCCGTGCACGTATGGCCGCACGCTGCGGACGAGGGGGCTGGCGGCCTCGAAGCGGCGGCGCGAGGGAGTGGTGCCGTCCACCGGCGATGGCGGCAGGCGCCAGTTCGGCAGGGCGTGCACCTTGGGAAAGACAACAACCCAGGTTGGCTGGCCGACCACCATCTCGCTCGAAAAGAGCCCGAACGGGTCGCCGGTCCGCACGCGAAGCGCGCCCAGCCGGTACGAGCCGCGCCGCACGAGCGTCACCTTGGCGAGCCACTGGCGCGAGCCCTCGGCGCGCACCCCGATCACCCGGCCGGGCAGCGGCGCCGGCAGCGTCGAGTCGTTCCAGAGCTCGACCCAGGGCTTGCCCCAGCGGGTGTCGTTGTCGACCCGGTAGATCGCCTGCAGCACCTCTCCCACCTGGGCCCGTGGATTGATGACGTGATACCCCGCGCGCAACCCCTGCAGGCCGCGACGCGCGTAGAAGCGCGATGCGAGCAGCAGCCCGCCCAGGAGATAGACGAGGAAGAAGAGGAAGTTGATCCCGGTGCTGAAGGCGGCGACGACCAGGACCGTCCCCAGGAAGACGAAGCGGAGCTGTTTCGCCATGCTGCCCATGACGGCGCGCTCCTACCTCGGGCCGGCCGTCGCGCCGCTCGCTTCGCCGATCGGTACCTGCGCGAGCACCTCGCGCACGATCGAGTCCGGATCGACCTCGCGCAGCGACGCCTGGCTCTTCACGATGAGGCGGTGCGCGAGCACCGCCACCGCAAGCTGCTTGACGTCGTCTGGGATGACGTAATCGCGCCCATCGAGGGCCGCCAGGGCCTGGCTGGAGCGATACAGGTTGATCGAGCCACGCGGCGACGCGCCGAGGTAGACGTCCGCGTGCTCGCGGGTGGCCCCCACCAGGCGAACGATGTACTCGGCCACCGCCTGGTCGACGTAGATCTCCTTGAGGGCCGACTGCATCTGGCGCAGCTCATCGAGGGAGAGGACCTGCCCCAGCTCTTCGATCGGGTGCAGCCGCTTCTGCTCGTCGAGGATGACGATCTCCTCCATCGCCTTGGGGTAACCGAGGCGCAGGCGAAGCATGAAGCGGTCGAGCTGCGCCTCCGGCAGGGCAAAGGTGCCCTCGTATTCGATCGGGTTCTGGGTGGCGATCACCAGGAATGGCGACGGCATCGGGTAGGTGACCCCGTCGATCGTGGCCTGTCGCTCCTCCATGCACTCGAGGAGGGCGCTCTGCGTCTTGGGGGTGGCGCGGTTGATCTCGTCGGCCAGGACGACCTGGGCCATGATCGGTCCCGGGCGGAACTCGAACTCCTGAGTCTTCTGGTTGAAGATCGAGAGACCGGTGACGTCCGACGGGAGCAGGTCCGGCGTGAACTGGATCCGTCGGAAGGAGCAGCCGATGCTCTTGCTCATCGCCTTGGCCAGCATCGTCTTGCCGACGCCGGGCACGTCCTCGATCAGGATGTGGCCCTCGCAGAGGAGCGCGACGAGGGCCATTCGCACCTCGGCGTGCTTGCCGACGATGACGCGTTCGACGTTGGCGATGACGCGCTCAGCCAGCTCCTGGATATTCTTCACCTGGAGATTCCCCTTCGCTCGGTTGGGTGGGCGTAGCCTGCCCTCGCCGAACAATACCCCAGCGCGTTACGGACTGGTTCAGACGAGACCGATGGGATGGCCTCAGCCGGCGGCCAGGATCTTGAGCCACTCGGCCATGACGGCCCCGCCGATCGGCGCCGCGCGACCGGAGCCACTGCCCCCGCCCTCGACGATGACGGCGACCGCAATGGCGGGCGTTCCCCCGGCCTGTGCCGGCACGAAGCCGATGTACCACGAGTGCGGCGGCAGGTCGGGACCCCGCTCGGCGGTGCCGGTCTTGCCGGCGGTCGAGACACCGCTGACCCCGTAGCGGGTCACGTCGCCGGCGCCGGCGTACAGCCGCCCCAGCTCACCGTGCACGGCGTCGACCATCGCCGCCCGGACCTGGGCTGCCGCTCCCGAGCCGATCGCCCGGCGGCTGCCCTCCGCGCGGTAGGTCGTCAGCACCCGCTCGCTTGGCCCCGCGGCCGGGTCGTCGGCATGGGCGCGCACGTCCCGCACGACGTAGGGCGCGGGGGTGATCCCGTCGTTCGCGACGGTCGCCGCCAGCAGCGCCATCTGGACCGGGGTCACGTTGACCCGGCCCTGGCCGAAGGCGGCCTGGGCGACCTCGGCCGTGTCGGCAAAGGGGGCGCAGCCGCCATCCTCCGCCACCGCCGTCACGTATGACGGCGAGACGGAGAGGCCGCGGTCGCTCGGCCCGATCACCAGTGGTTCGCAGAACCCGAATCGCTTCGCGTAGTCGAGGAAGCGCTCCGACCCGAGCTCCACCCCGACGTGGGCGAAGAAGATGTTGCTCGAGACCTGCAGCGCCGGCGAGAAGGGCCAGAGCGCGGGCGTCACCGGGCTCAGGTCGTGCTCCAGGACGCGGAAGCCCTCGACCACGAAGCCCTCGGTCTCTTCACGCGGCTGGTCGGGGAACGTCGTCTCCGGCGTCATCGCCCCGCTGTCGAGGGCGGCCGACGCGGTGAGGACCTTCATGATCGAGCCGGGGGTGTAGCGACCCTGCCGAGCGCGGTCGACGAGCGGGTTGTTCGGCTGGGCGCCGATCTGCTCCATCGGGCCGGCGGCGGTGGCCGGGTCACCCGAGATCGGGGTCGGGTCGAAGGTCGGGGTGGAGGTCATGGCCAGGATCGCGCCGCTGCGCGGGTCGAGTGCGACCACGACTCCGACATCGGTCCCCAGCTGGGCGGCGGCATAGTCCTGCAGCCGCCGGTCGATGGTGAGGGTCAGGTCCGTGGGCGGAGGCTGGCGAGCCAGGATGTCGTTCACCAGGTCGCGCAGTGGATTCGGATCCGAGCGCCCGGTCAGCAGATCGTCCCAGGCGCGCTCCACGCCGGTCGTTCCGAAACGCAGGCTGGCATAGCCGATGATGTGGCTGAAGGCGGCATCGGTGTAGGTGCGGCGGCTGATCCCATCGATCACCTGGCTCGAGGCCAGGACCTGGCCGTTGGCATCGAAGATCGTGCCGCGCAGCGCGCTGCGGCGCGCGGCGATCACCTCGGGGTTGTCCTGGCGGGCGGCGAGCGTGGACGCGTCCACCACCTGCCACCACGACAGGCCGCCGGAGGTGGCCGCGAAGGCGAGCAGCAGGTAGACGGCCAGGCGCCGGATGTTGGTCGCGATCACGTGGGCCGAGCCTCGCGCTCGGCCGCCAGCGCCGAGCGGTGGCTGATCGAGAGGAGCAGCCCGACCACCAGGAAGCTGGCCAGCAGGCTCGACCCGCCGTAGCTCACGAACGGGAAGGTGATCCCGGTCAGTGGAATCAGCTTCAGGACGCCCGCTACGATGATGAGCGTCTGCAGGCCCAGGCTGGTCGTCAGTCCCACCGCCAGCATGGCGCTGAAGTCGTCGCGTGCCAGCATCGCAACCCGCAGCCCGCGGAAGATGAGCGCCACCGCGAGCGCCAGGAGCGCGAATGCCCCGATCAGGCCCAGCTCCTCGGCGGTCACCGCGAAGATGAAATCGGTCTCGACCCCGAAGAACCGTCCACCCGCGGTGGGCAGCAGGCCCTGGCCGAGCCCCTCGCCGAAGAGCCCGCCACGCCCGAAGGCGTAGAGCGACTGGACCGTCTGGTAGCCGACGCCGCTCGGGTCGGCGAACGGGTCGATCCAGGCGTCGACCCGGCGCGCCACGTGGTCGAAGAGGCGGTACGCGACGAACGACCCGGCCAGGAAGAGGAGGAGGCCGATGAGGACGTAGCTGCGCCTCCCGGTCGCCACGAAGAGCATGGTCAGGAAGATGCCGAAGAAGAGGAGCGCGGTGCCGAGGTCCTTGCCGAAGATCACGACCAGCATGACGATCACGAAGATGGCGAGCATCGGCAGCAGATAGGGCAGCGGTGGGATCCGGATGGGACCGATGCGCGCGCTGGCGTCGCGCAGCAGCGTGCGCTTCTCGGCCAGGTAGGCGGCGATGAAGACGACCAGCACGATCTTCAGGAACTCGCCCGGCTGGAAGCCGATCGGGCCCAGGTAGATCCAGAGGCGCGCGCCGTTCACCTCGCGCCCGAACAGGAAGGTCACCACCAGCAGCAGGGCGCCCGCGATCGCCCACGTGTACTTGTAGTGGCGCAGCAGCCCGTCGTTGCGGAAGCCGAGCGCCACCCCGAGCATGGCGCCGACCCCGACCGCGAACCAGAGCAGCTGCGTCTCGGCGACCGTGAAGTCGAGGCCGAAGGCGGCCGTCTCCTCCAGGTCCGGCGCCAGCCGGTTGAGCATGATCAGACCGATGGCCCCGATCGTGGCCACCAGCGGAAGCAGCAGCGGGTCGCCGCGGTGCCCGGCGGCCACCAGGACGGCGTGCGCGCCGAGCATGAGGAGCAGGTACACGATGGCGAGACCCATCGGTCCAGTGCCGGCCTCGCCGGTCTGCGCGATGTGGGTCACCACGAAGCCGAGCGGCACCAGGAGGACCAGCGGCAGCAGCATGCGAAGCTCGTCGCCGCGCCACGCCACCCGGCGGACGACCCGGGCCGGGCTAGCGCTCAAGGCGCATCCGCACGCGGCCGACGGTCAGCTCGTCACCGAAGGAGAGGGCTACCGCACGGTCGATCCGGTGCCCGTTGACGTAGGTGCCGTTGGTGCTGCCCTGATCCTCGATGAACCAGCTCCGGCCTCGGAAGGTGAGCATGGCGTGGTTCGCGCTGACGAAGTCGTCCTCGACGTAGATCGTGTTGTTGACGTTGCGGCCCAGCGAGTTGATGGGGCCCAGCGCGATCGCGTGGCCGGCCGGCGGCTCATCCTCGGGCGATTCCAGCACCGCCAGCCGGCCGATGCCGGCCTGGCTGGCGATCTGCGCCTGCTCGGCGCTGCGCAGGTCGCGGAGCAGGGAGCGCGCGAAGCCGAACAGGACCAGGTAGAGCAGCGCCAGGAAGCTGAGCTGAAGGATGAGCAGCAGGATCCGCAGGATCTCGCCGGTCATCCGCGAACCTGGAACTCGATGTCCGTGGACCCGATGCGGATCATGTCGCCCGGTCCCAGCGCGATCTCGCTCACGGGCTGGCCGTTCACCGAGGAGCCGTTGCGGCTGCCAAGATCGGCGAAGCTGTAGGCGCCGTGCTGCAGCTTGAGCTGGCAGTGATGACGGCTGACCAGCGGGTCGTCGACGATCACGTCGTTGTCGCTCGCTCGCCCCACGCTGATCAGCGCGCCGCCCAGGTCGAACTGGACCGGCGGGGCCCCGTCGGTGCGCACCAGCAGGTAGGCGCGCATGGCTGAATCCGGCGCCGCGACGTCGTGGCCGGCACGCGGGAAGACCATCGTGTCGGTGGCGGCCAGCGGCTGGTCCTCGCGGACGCGGTCGCCCGAATCGTCGACCACGTTGGCGGCGACTCGTATGTCGCCCTTCGGCACCACCGGGTCGGCCACGATGTGGACGCGTGGTCGCGCCACCAGGCTGTAGCGCTCGTGGCGGGCACGAGCCAGCACGCCGTGCGCGAGGTCGTCCTCCAGCGAGCCGCGGTACGACTCGAAGGCGGCATAGTCAGTCGGGTTCAGATGGAGGTCGTACCGGTTCGGGACGATCACCCCATCGGCCCGGAAGGACTTGCTGGTGTCCATGGCACGCTCGATCCGCTTGGCCAGCGACACGGGCTGGAGGCTCGCCCCCAGGCGCCCGGCCGGCGCCTCGAAGAGCCGCTCGAAGAACGCCTCGAGCCGTGCGAGGATGCCCACCGGCCGATCCTAGCACGGGCGCCGCCGGCCCCCGGCGCAGCCGCCGACGGGGTACGAACGTCGCCGCGGGGAGGACGAATACTCCCATTCGGCGATCTTGAGGTGCGTCGTTATACTGTCGCTCCCTGACGGCTGCCCTCATGGGGGACCTGGTTTTTCAACATGCCCGAAGCGCTGACTGAATCCTTCTGCGAACGGTGCGGCACTCGTTACGAGTTCGCCGCCCCGACCGAGCTGACCACTCTCCGCAAGACGCGCGGGCTCTTCTCCGGGCTGAAGAACTACATCATGAGCCAGGATGCGCTGGGCGACGCGCTCAACGACGCGATGCGCTCGGAGGAGGAGTCGCTCGCCTCGCAGCAGCTCGAGGCATTCCACGAGTCCTTCAACTTCTGCATCGAGTGTCGCCAGTACACCTGCAACAACTGCTGGAATGACGACTCCGGCCGCTGTCGCAACTGCTCCCCGATCGCCGGCACCGACGACCTGCTCGAGCGCTTCGAAGCGACCTTCGAGGCGCAGCATCCCGAGCTGGCCGCCGCCACCCTTGCCGATGCCGATGTGCAGCGCCGCCTGGGGCTCGAGACGTGGCCGAGCGCGGACCTCACCGTCGGTGACAACGGCCACGCCGAGGTCGACTGGCCGGCGGCGGAGCTGGCGACGATCGCCGAGCCCGAGCCGGTCGTTGAGCCAGAGCCGGAGCCGATTGCCGCCGAGCCCGAGCCCGAGCCGGTGGCCGCCGAGGCTGAGCCGGAGCCCGAGCCGGTGGCCGCCGAGGCTGAGCCGGAGCCCGAGCCGTTCATCGCACCCGAGGCGGAGCCGATTGCCGCCGAGGCCGACGAGGCCTGGACGCCGCCAACGCTGACCGTACTCGAGTGGGAGGCGGACGCCGCCTTCGACCTCGAGCCCGAGCCCGAGCCATATGCGCCATTCCTCGAGGTCATGCCCGAGCCGGAGCCCGAGCCGGTGGCCGCCGAGGCTGAGCCGGAGCCGGTCGTCGAGCCGGTGGCTGCCGAGGCCGAGCCGGAGCCGGAGCCGGTCGTCGAGCCCGAGCCGGTGGCCGCCGAGGCCGAGCCGGAGCCGGTCGTCGAGCCCGAGCCGAGGCCGATTGCTCCCACACCACTACAGCCCATCCGCCCGATCAGCGAGACGATCCTTCGCATCCCGCGCCCCATTCCGGCAGCCCCGCCAAGCGCAGAGGAGCGTGTCGCCGCGGCTGCCGACGCTGCCTCGCTCGCCGCCCGCCGCGCGCAGCTCGAGGAGCTGGGACTCGGCGATCCCGGCGAGGGCCCGGTGGGGCCGCAGCGTGGCGGCGTCCTCCCCTATCGCTCGAGGGGAGCGTCACCGCATCCGGTCGAGCTCGCTGGCCACGCGGGCCTCGCTGCGGTTGGCGGGTCCTTCTGGGAGGCGTCGGCTCGCGAGGTTGCCGGGGCGATCAGCCACGTCGGGGTCCAGTCGTGTGGCACGTGCGGGCTGTCGCTCTCCGCGTCCGCCCGGTTCTGCCGACGCTGCGGTACGAGCCAGGCCCGCTCGGCCTAGCTTCCCTCGCTGGCCTTGGGGCTGGGCGGGGCCGTCGACCCGCTCGATGGGCTCGATGGGCTCGATCCCGAAGAGTCGCCTCCAGCGCCGCCGCTCGACCCGCTCTGTGATCCAGTCGCCGCTCCGGTGCCGTCAGCGCCCTTCGCGCCCGCCTTGGCCGGCGTGCCGGCGGTCGAGTCGGAGCCGGATGAACGCGAGTCGGTCTTGTAGAAGCCGCTCCCGCGAAAGATGATCCCGGTTGGGTGAATCACGCGGCGCAGCGCGCCGCCACACCGCTCACATGCGCTCGGTCCATCCTCGAGCATGGAGTGGATCACCTCGGTGGTGTGGCCGCAATTGCGGCACTGATAGTCGTACGTCGGCACGGGGGCCGCATGATGGCAGGCGCGTTCCGGGCGCGCAACGCGCGCCGGATCGATCAGGCGTTCGAGGTTCGCGACACCAGGGTGGCCCACCACGGACGGCGGGCGGTGGGCGACGCAGCAACGGGCGCGCCGGTGGTCACCAGGCGGGCAACGTCGTGCAGGTCGGTGGCGATCTTGTCTTTCGGGAACTTGGTGATCACCGGCGTCCCCTCGTTGGAGGCGATGACCGCCTTCGGTCCGTTCGAGACGATGGTCGCGCTGACCGGCAGCTTGAGGACCGATTCGATGTCTGCCATCCGGATCCCGTGGTTGGCGCGGTTGACCACCACCCGGATGATGTCGCCCAGGCCAACCTGACGCGCCAGGTCCAGGAACTGGGAGCTGTTGCGCAGCGCGCCGACCTCGGGAGTCACGACCAGCATGATCTCGCTGGCCAGCGTCAGCATCGCCATTGTCCGATCGTCGTAGCCGGGGTGGTTGTCGACGACAACGTACGAATGGTGGGCCTTGGCCCAGCGCAGCGCGGCAAGCAGCAGATCGACGCTCACGCGCTCAGACTCGCCGGGGTCGTTCCCCCAGGTCAGGACGCGGACGCCGCTCGGCTCGTGCACGCTGACGCAGTGCTCGAAGGCAGCATCGGTCCATTCGCCCGGCGCCGAGTCGGCCAGGTCGGCGAGCCCCATCCGGTACTTCACAGCCAGCACCGAGGTGACGTTGCCGACGCCGACGTCGGCGTCAAAGAGCAGGACGCGGGCGCGCGTCTGCTCGCGAATGGCGACCGCCATGTTGACGGCGACGGTCGTCTTCCCGACCCCGCCCTTCGGCGCGAAGATGCTGATGACGTGCCCCTCACCGATGGCGGTCCCGTCCTCAGAGGTGACGTCACTCCATCCGCCGGCTTCGCTCGGCAGGCCTCGGCCCGTGCGAATCAGGAGCGCCTGCAGTCGGTAGACGAGCGCTTCGATCGGCACCGGCTTGACGGCGTACTCGTCGTTCAGGCCCGCGACCTCCGTCGTCGCGAAGCTCGGGATCTCGTCGCCGAACAGCATGAGGGTGGGAACTGGGGTTTCACCGTGCAGCACGGCGTAGACCGATGCGGCGGAGGCCTCTGGCAGGTCGCAATCGAGCACCGCCAGGTCTATGGGCCGGCCGAGGGTCAGCCAGCCGGCCGCCGTCCCAAAGTCGGTGATCGGCTCGAAGCCGGCGCGCGTCAGCGCATCGACGTGCGGCGACGCGTCATCGGCCAGCGCGAGCAGGACTGTGGGTCGCTCCATGGTCTTCCTTCAGCGTCGTAGGCGTACGGTCACGGACCGCACAACTATCGGCTGGACCCACCCTCACGACAATGGGACTGAGGCCCATGCCGGCGCGCCGAAGGTACTCCCGCTCGTCAGCCGATGCGCGTCATCCGCATGCCGCATTTCGGGCAGTAGAAGGCGCCCGCGCTGCCCGCCTCGAAGCCGCAATGCGCGCACACGAGGCCGCTGCGTTCCCCGATCTGGGGCAGCCTCGCCGTCTCGGCCGCGCCGAGGCTGTAGCCCGTGGCAATCACCTGCTGGTAGAGGGAGCTGAGCAGCCGCTGGCCGATCCGCTCGGTGTCTCCACGCAGGCCCTTGCCGCCCCAGCCGACCACGGCTCGAACGATCAGCTCCCCGGAGAGCTCGTCCCAGTGGCTGGCCAGGCCACCGACGATCGCGTTGTAATCCGGATAGCCGCTCGTGTCGGTGTCGCCGTGCAGCAGCGCGCAGACGAACGTGTCGACCGTCATGTCGAGAGCGTCCGTCGACTCCAGGATGTAGAGGCCGTGCCGGGCGATCGGGCCCAGCTCGCGTCTCGCCAGCACCCATTGCTGCATTTCGGTGAAGCGCTCGATCGTGGGGGCCGCATCGCTGTACTCGAGCGGGAGGGGCTCGATCAGGTCGACCGTCCCCTTGGCCAGCGGCTCGACGACGCCGGGCAGCATGCCGCGGACTGCGGGATCGGCCTGCATGCGCAGGCCGTCGCTCGAGCGGGCCATGAAGGTCAGCTTCAGCGTGTACTGCTGAGCCGCGATCTCCTCCTGCACCGGCGTCGGCGGTGGCGGAGGTTCGGGCTCATCACGGGTCTTGCGCCTGAGGAATGACATTCGGCCCCCTGATGCGGGTCAGCGGTGGGTCAGCGCGGCCGATTCTAGCAGCGAGGCAGGGTGGCACCGCGATAGGCCGTTTGGCTGGGCGGCGCCGGATCGACGGTCAGCCGCCCTCCAGGCGCCGAAGTTGCGCCTCGAGCTCTGCCAGGCGTGCGCGCTCGCGGGCGACCACCTCTGCGGGCGCACGCTCGACGAAGCCGGCGTTGTCCAGCAGGCCGCGCAGGCGCTCGATGCCGGCGCGCACCTCTCGAAGCGCCGAGTCGCGGCGCGCCACTTCGGCGCCGGAATCCTCCGCGCCCTCGCCGATCCAGGCCGTGCCGAGGCGGACCGCCGTCATGAGCCGCCCGCGCTCGGTCGGGTCGCCGTCCCCCTCGAGCTCGATCGGGCGGACTCGGGCCAGCGGCTCGAGGTAGTTGGCGGCGCGCGTCAGCGCCTGGCGCGCCGTCTCGTCGGACGGCGCAACGGTGAGCGCCAGCCAGGCGCCCGCCGGCACGCTGGCTTCGGTGCGCAGGTTTCGGAGGCTGCGGACCAGCTCCACCAGGTCCGCCATCTCTCTCTCGACCGCCTCGTCGCGGGCACCTTCGGCTGGCCAGTCCGCAACGACCAGCAGCGGCTCACCGCGCGTTGCGTCGGGCTCGACCTCGTGCAGGGTGGCCCACACCTGCTCCGTGATGAAGGGCATGACGGGTTGCAGCAGGCGAAGCATGCCGGCCAGCGAATCGGCAGCCGTTCGCCACACCCGCGCGCGCTCGCCGGGCGTGGCATCCGGCCGGCGGAGATCGACCTTCGCCATCTCCACGAACCAGTCGCAGTAGTCGCTCCATGCGAACTCGTAGACGCCCGCCACGTAGCCGGCCAGGTCGAGCGCGTCGAGCTGACGCGTCGCCCGCGCCGTCGCCTCAGCCAGGCGCGAGCGGATCCACCGCTCGGGCAGGCTCGGCTGGCCGGTTGACTCCTCCAGCTCCTCGGGCCGAGCCCCGAGCACGAAGCGCGCCGCGTTCCAGAGCTTGTTGGAGAAGTTCCGACCACCGGCCAGCCTGGCCGGCGTCAGGCGCTGGTCGACTCCGGGAGCGTTGCCGAAGACGAGCGCGAAGCGCAGGGCATCGGCGCCGATCTCGCCGATCATCTCGAGCGGGTCGACCACGTTGCCCTTCGTCTTGCTCATCTTCTGCCCGTACGGGTCGCGCACGATGCCATGCAGGTAGACCGTGTGGAACGGCTCGACATCGGTGCAGAACAGGCCGAGCATCATCATGCGCGCCACCCAGAAGAACAGGATCTCATAGGCGGTCTCCATCACCGAGGTCGGGTAGAAGCGCTGCAGGTCGGGCGTCTCGTCCGGCCATCCGAGCGTGCTGAACGGCCACAGCCCGCTGCTGAACCACGTGTCGAAGATATCGGTCTCCTGGGTCAGCTGGTCCGCGGGACGCCCGCACTCGGCGCAGGCTGCTGGACCGGCCTCGACATCGGACACGGTGATGTGGCCGTCCGGGCAGTACCAGGCCGGAATCCGGTGCCCCCACCACAGCTGACGGCCCACCGCCCAGTCGTGGATATTCTCCATCCAGTGGGCGTAGACCTTCTCAAAGTGGGCCGGGATGATGCGCGTTCGCCCCTCGCGGACGCTCGCCAGGGCCCGCGCGGCGAGTGGCTTGACGTCGATGAACCACTGGACGCTGAGGCGCGGCTCGACGACGGTGTCGCACTTGTCGCAGTGGCCGACCACCAGCTGGTGGGGCCGCTCGGCCTCCAGGTCGCCCATCGCGCGCAACCGATCGACCACCGCGTCGCGCGCCTCGAAGCGGTCGAGGCCGGCGAACTCGCCCGCCTCGGCATTCATGCGCGCCTCCTCGTCGAGAACGGTGATCATTGGCAGCGCGTGGCGCTTGGCCACGTCGTAGTCGTCGAAGTCGTGCGCGGGGGTGATCTTCACCGCCCCCGTGCCAAAGTCACGCTCGACGGCGGGGTCGGCGATGATCGGCAACCGGCGACCCAGGAACGGCAGGATCGCCTCGCGGCCGACCAGGTCGCGATAGCGATCGTCGTCCGGGTGGACCGCCACCGCCGTGTCGCCCAGGATCGTCTCCGGCCGTGTCGTGGCGACGCTGATCCAGGCGTCCGGATCGGGCGTGCCGTCCGACCTGGCAAGGTGGTAGCGAACCGTCCACAGCGTCCCGGTCTCCTCGCGGTGGACGTTCTCCAGGTCGCTGATGGTGGTGCGGCAGCGCGGGCACCAGTTGACCAGCGCCTGACCGCGATAGGCGAGTCCGGCGTCCCACAGGCGCTTGAACGCGACGCGCACCGCCCGTGCGCTGCCCTCGTCCATCGTGAAGCGCTCGCGCGTCCAGTCGAGGCTGGCGCCCAGCCGTCGATGCTGGTTGCCGATGACGCTGCGCGTCTCGTCCATGAACCGCCACATCCGCTCGAGGTAGCGCTCCCGCCCCAGCGACTCCCGGCTCTCTCCCTTGGCGGCGATGAGCTTGTCGAGGACGAACTGGGCGCCGATGCTGGCGTGATCGACGCCGGGCAGCCACAGCGTGTCGTCGCCGCGCATGCGGTGATAGCGGACCAGGATGTCCTCCACCGTCGCGGTCAGCGCGTGCCCCAGGTGCAGGGCGCCGGTGACGTTCGGGGGCGGCTGAATGATCACGAACCGCTCCGCTCCGGGCGGCGGTTCCGGGGCGGGCGTGAACGCGCCGCTCGCCAGCCAGCGCTCGTAGACGCCCGGCTCGATGGCGGCTGGGTCGTAACGCGCTGCGAGCTCGCGTCGAGCCGGC
>DASWIE010000036.1:0-11762 GCA_036397815.1 Candidatus Limnocylindria bacterium | reverse complement strand
AATCAGCGCCCCAGTGGAGGTGCCGGCCACGAAGTCGAACTGGTCTCGGGCGAGGCCGCCCACCTGCTTCTCCAGCGCGGCGAGCCACACGGCCGGGATGACGCCTCTGACGCCTCCCCCGTCGATCGAGAGGATCCGCTTCGTCACGCCCTCAGACTAGCCATCCTCTCCCTGACCGTGCACTGCTACCAGGAGTGGCGTTATGACGATCGAACGGCCGGTAGCGCATGGTCCACGGCCGCTCGATGGTCGGGGTGCCACCAGGAGTGGCAATTCGACGATCGGGTTCCTCTCTCCGCCGCAATTCCGAGGTCTCGATCGTCATAGTGCCACCAGGAGTGGCAGCGAGGCGGTCAAGAGGCTGATGGACGCCAATTCAAGCGGTCCCGATCGTCAGAATGCCACCAGGAGTGGCATCCCCACGCCGCCCCGCCTACTCCGCCTTCGGGTCCAGCTTCAGGGCCGCCGAGTTGATGCAGTAGCGCAGACCGGTCGGGTCCGGGCCGTCATCGAACACGTGGCCCAGGTGTCCGCCACAGGTGGCGCAGTGCACCTCGTTGCGGACCATGAAGAAGGCGCGGTCGCTCTCCGTCTCGACGGCGGAGGGGTCGGCCGGGGCGTAGAAACTCGGCCAGCCGGTGCGCGAGTCGAACTTGGTGTCGGAGGTGAAGAGGTCGGCACCGCAGCCGGCGCACCGGTACACGCCGGGTCGGTGCTCGTCCCAGAAGGCGCCGGTGAAGGCCCGCTCGGTGCCCTTCTCGCGAAGGACGTGGTATTGGTCAGGGCTGAGCTCGGCACGCCACTCGGCCTCGCTCTTGGAGATCTTGGTTGTCATGCCGCAAAGCGTACGACGAATACGTGAAGGACCGATGACGGCGAAGCGTGCGTTAGGGTAGACCGATGCGCCGATTGGCTCCCCTCGTTACCGCCGCGCTGATCCTTGCCGCGTGCTCGCCATCCGACACGACGGCGCCGATCACACCGACGCCGCAGCCAACCCCCACCGCCACCCCGGTCAGCCCGACCGAGGCCGCAACGATGGAGGCCACCGCCTCGCCGACCCCTGGGCTGGACGCCGTCCCGGTCTACTTCGCGGGCCAGAAGGTGGCGAGCAACGCCCCGGGCCTGCGGGTGCGATCGCGACCGGGGACGGATGAGCCGGTGCTTGCGATCCTGCCGGAGAGCGCCGACCTGCTGGTCGAGATGGGGCCGGTGCTGGTCGACGGGTTCGGCTGGTACTCGGTGCTGGACTCGGACCCGGACAAGCCGGAGTTCTCCAAGGGCTGGGTGGCGGCGGGCTTCGAGCCGGATCCGTTCGTCGTGCCCAGCGACTTTGAGCTCTCCTACAACCCGTACATCGGCGGCTCCGCCCACGACGGCGACGCTGAGTTCGGCCCGGTCCGCGTGGTGGACGCCAATCACGGCATCCGCTGGATCGCCGCGGCGACGGACGCCAACGGCTGCGTCTTCTCAGTGGACCTGCGTCCCGGATCAGGGACGCCCGTGCCCACGATTCGCGCCACGATCGGCGGCGTCGCTGCTCCTGGTGACGTCTACGCCGAGTTCTTCGCCGCGCATCCGGAGCTGATCGGCGACCTGTTCGTGATCGTCACTTCTGACTGCTCCTGGGCCATCACCTTCGTCCGCTTCCAGGGCTAGGGCTGGCGCGCGGGCGTCGCGACGTGACGCACGAGCTGTCACGTCGGACGGCTACCATCGGTCCAGCCCGATGCAGAAGATTGACGGCCAGCCGGTCTACAGTGCCAGCGACCTCGTTGGCTACCTGGCCTGTGAGCACCTGACCGCCCTCGAGCGGGCGGCGCTGGAGGGGCTGACAAAGCGGCCAGACGTGGATGACCCCGAGCTTGACGTACTGCGAGCACGGGGCGACGAGCACGAGCAGCGCTACCTCTCCGAGCTCCGGGCTCAGGGCCGAGAAGTGGTCGAGATTGGGTCCGCCGGCCTGGCCGAAGAGCGCGGGGAGCTGCTGCGCGCCGCAACCGCAGCGACCGAGGCCGCCATGGTGCGTGGCGCGGACGTCATCTACCAAGCCACCTTCTTCGACGGCCGCTGGCTCGGCTACGCCGACTTCCTGCTCCGCGTGACCTCGACCGATCGGCCGAGCCGCTGGGGGCCGTACCACTACGAAGTGGCGGACACCAAGCTGGCGCGCCACGTCAAGGCCAGCGCCGTGCTACAGATCTGCAGCTACGTCGACCAGCTGACCCGGATGCAAGGTGCCGAGCCGGTGAATCTGCACGTGGTGCTGGGGGGCAGTGCGCACGCCACGGCGACGCTGCGGGTGGCCGATTACATGGCGTACTACCGGGCGGCGAAGCGCCGCTTCGAGGCGGTCGTGGGGGAGGGCATGCCCCCGCCCAGCTACCCGCCGGCGGCCACCTATCCAGATCCCGTCGAGCACTGTCGCGTCTGTCGCTGGGACGTTGCCTGCCAGCTCCGCCGCCGCCAGGACGACCACCTGAGCCTGGTCGCCGGTATCAGCCGCCGCCAGCGCCGCGCCCTGATGGATCGCGGGATCGCGACGGTCGAGTCGCTGGGCGGGCTGCCGTTGCCCGTGGTACCGCCGCTGGATGGCACGAGCTCGCCCGCGCTGGAGCGCGTTCGCGAACAGGCACGAATCCAGGTCGAGGGCCGCCGCCTGGGAAGGGTGATCCACGAGCTCCTCCTTCCGGCCGATGGCGAGGCGATCGATCCGGAACGCGGCCTCGCGACGCTGCCGCCCCCGTCACCTGGCGACCTGTTCTTCGACATCGAGGGAGATCCGTACGCCTTCGAGGACGGCCTCGACTACCTCTTCGGCGTGATGGAGGCCGACGGCAGCTGGCACGCCTTCTGGGCGACCGATGACGGCGGCGCGTTCAGCCTGGATGGCGAGAAGCGGGCCTTCGAGCAGCTGATCGACTTCGTCATGGCTCGCATTGAGGTCCATGCCGATGCCCACGTCTACCATTACGCCCCTTACGAACCGACGGCGCTGAAGCGCCTGATGGGCCGCCACGCCACGCGCGAGGACGAGGTGGATCGCCTCCTCCGCGGTGGAGTGATGGTCGACCTGCTGCGCGCCGTGCGCCAGGGCCTGCGGGCATCGGTCGAGAGCTACTCGATCAAGAAGCTGGAGCCGATGTACGGCTTCACGCGCAGCGTGGAGCTGCGCGACGCTGGCTCGAGCATCGTGGAGTTCGAACGATTCCTGCAGCTCAGCGACGAGGAGCGCCCCACCTCCGCCCTGCTGGGCGAGATCGAGGCCTACAACCACGATGATGTGCGCAGCAACCAGGCGCTGCGTGGTTGGCTCGAGGCGGAACGGGTCGAGCTGGCGCGGCGCACCGGGCAGGAGGTCCCGCGTCCGACGAAGCAGGATCCAGCGCCCAGCGAGGCGCTTGGCGAGCGCGAGCAGCGCGTCGCTGAGGTCGCCAGACGACTGACCGCCGGCGTGCCGGAGGACGATCAGCACGCCAGTTGGCTGCTCGCCCAGCTGCTGAGCTGGCATCGGCGCGAGGACAAGAGCTTCTGGTGGCTCTACTTCCGACTCATGAACGACCTCACCGATCTCGAGCGGATCGAGGCGAACGAGCCGATGGCCGGGCTCGAATACGTGGGCATCGTGGGAGAGGAGAAGCAGTCGCTCATCCACCGCTATCGGTTCCCCACCCAGGAGCACGACATCCGCGTCGACGGGGACGTGCGCGATCCGGCGACCGAAGCGTCGCCGGGCACGGTGGTCGGGATCGACGAGGCGCAGCACACCATCGACCTGAAACGCGGCAGGAACAGCGCCGTACCCCATCCCACGGCGCTCATCCCGTTCGACCACTTCAACACAACGGAGCACGAGGAAGCCATCCTGCGCATTGGTAGTTCGGTCGCGGAGGACGGGCTTCATGGCGATGGTCCATACCGCGCCGGGCGCGACCTTCTCCTGCGCCGTGCGCCGCGGGTGGGCCAGCCGCCGGGTGCCGCGCTGCGACTGACCGGCGAGCTGGACCTTCAGGCGGCGCGCCGGCTGGCGCTGACGCTCGACCGCACCACGCTCGCGATCCAGGGCCCGCCGGGATCGGGCAAGACGTATGCGGGGGCGCGGATGGTGCTCGATCTTGTGCTGGCCGGCAAGCGGGTGGGCGTCGCGGCCACCAGCCACAAGGTCATCGGCAACTTCCTGCGTGAGATCTGCGAGGCCGCGGACGAGGCGGGCGTTCGAATCCCAGTAATCCAGAAAGCCGACGCAGACCAGGCCTTCGAACACGATGCCGCCACCCGAGCCGGATCGAACGCCGAGGTGGTTGCGGCGCTCGCGAACGGGTCGGCCAAGGTCGGTGCCGGAACGACGTGGCTCTGGTCGCGTGAGGAGATGGCCGACGCGGTCGACGTGCTGTTCGTCGACGAGGCGGGCCAGATGTCGCTCGCCAACGTGCTGGCCATCTCGCAGGCCGCCGGATCGCTCGTCCTGCTCGGCGATCCACAGCAGCTCGACCAGCCGCTCCAGGGAACGCATCCACCCGGGGCGGAGCGCTCGGCACTTGCCCATCTGCTGGACGGCAGGCCGACCATTCCCGAGGACCTGGGCCTTTTCATGGTGTCGACGTGGCGGCTGCACCCCGACCTGTGCGACTACACATCGGTTGCCTTCTACGACGGCAAGCTGTCGCCTCGCCCCCATCTCGCCCAGCAGCGCATGTTCGCGGCCGATCCCGTCGACGGCACCGGACCGCGACTGCTGCCCGTGGCCCACGCCGGCAACGACAATGAGTCAGCCGAAGAGGCCGACGCCGTGGCCAGCCTTGCCCGGGCCATCGTGGAGGGCGGCTCGCATTGGAACAACCAACACGGCCAGGACTGCCCGATCACGTGGGCCGACGTCCTCATCGTGGCGGCCTACAACGCCCAGGTCGGCGCCATCCAGCGCCTATTGCCGGAAGGTGCCCGGGTCGGCACGGTCGACAAGTTCCAGGGCCAGGAGGCACCGATCTCGATCTACAGCATGGCCTCGTCATCGGCCGACGATGCGCCGCGCGGCATGAGTTTCCTGTTCAGCACGCACCGCCTCAATGTGGCGACCTCACGAGCGCGCTGCGTGGCGATGGTGGTCGCCTCGCCGGAGCTGCTGCGCGTGCGTGCGCGCACGCCCGAGGAGATGCGCCTGGCGAACGCGCTGTGCCACTTCGAGGAGGTCACACGCCAGGAAGAATCCCGTGACGCGGAGGACGCCCAGCAGCTCGTCCTCGCCTGGTAAACGAAAGACCTCCTGGACCCGAGGGCGCCAGGAGGTCTTCGCTCAGCCGGATGCGCGCCGGCGGATCATCCCCGCAGCGGCCGCCTTCGCGTCCCCGCGTGAGCGGCGACGATGAGGAGGAGCCCCATGGCGGCGAGCACGCCGCTCAATCCGAGCGGGATCGAGGTATCTGGCAGCGTGGTCGTCGCGCCACCCGTCGCCACGACGCCATCAGGAGCCGGGTTCTCGACGACAGGAGGATTGGGGTTTCCGGCAAGGATTCCGCTCTCGCCATTCTGATCCTGGCTGGGCGGAGTCTGATCCTGTGACGGAGGGACCGCGTTCTGGCTGGGCGGGCTCTCGTCCTCTGACGGAGGCGTCTCGTCCCCTGACGGAGGGGTCTCGTCCCCTGACGGAGGCGTCTGTTCCTCGCTGGGCGGAGTCTGATCCTGTGACGGAGGGACCGCGTCCTGGCTGGGCGGGGTCTCGTCCTCTGACGGAGGGGTCTCGTCCTCTGACGGAGGGGTCTCGTCCCCTGACGGAGGCGTCTGGTCCTCCGACGGAGGGGTCTCGTCCTCACTGGGCGGATCCTCGTCCTCGCTTCCGCAGGTCTCGTCGACCCACAGGGTCTTGTGCTTGCTGTTGTTCGAGCCTGCGGCCGTCCACTCGAAGCGGTAGTGCCCCGGAACAGGGTCGAGGGTGGCGGTGGCATCCAGGCCGTCGCCGGTGGTGTCGTAGGTGCCGGAAGCGACGACGCTCCCGTCGCCGGTCGGCGCCCAGCTGAGGAGCTGCCAGGTGCCGGACTCGAAGGGATCGGCCGCGTAGAAGGCGACCCAGAACGCACAGACGTGCGGGTCGTTGTCGTTCTCCGCGGTCTCCACCCCGGTGGTGGCGTCGTGGATCTTGATGCTCCCGGCATTGCCGCCGCCGTTACCAGCGTTACCGCTGTTGCCATTGCCGTTGGCGGCGATCACAGGGGCGATCGACAGGACCATGGAGACCGCGATCGTGGCAACGCCCACGGCAAGCAGCGCTCGCCGTGAGGGAGTCATGTCGCGGGCTCGTTCCGAGTGAGCCATGTGTGTTGCGCATCCAGATGAGTACGAATTACAGGCCGGAGCATGACCTTCCCGGCCCGATGCGCCTATGGCGATCTAGTACCTCCGGGGCAACGCCCAGTTCGCGCCGACCTCACCCCACCGCCCAGGTGCGGTCCGATGCAGTACCTGGGCCGTACTTCTGGGGCGCGTGTCCCAGCCAGTGGTGGTATCAGCCACGATTCGATCCGGCACGCCGCCGCGTTTCGTGGCCCCGGACCCCACGGGCTGGTGATGCGCGATGCGCGAGGGGCGGGGGGCGGGTCAGCTGGAGAAGCGATCCACCCGGAAGAGACCGATGTCGTAGCTGGTCTCCCCGTGCATGGCCAGGTCGGCCATCACCTCACCCACCACGCTGCAGAACTTGTAGCCGTGGCCGCTGAACCCGGCCGCCACTGAGACCTGCGGCGTGTCCGGCAGCAGGTCGATCAGGAAGTGCTCGTCCGGCGAGTTCGTGAAGATGCACGCCTTCAGCATGAGCGTCGGGCCCGCGCCGTCGGGGAAGTAGCGCACCGCAAAGGCGCGCAGAAACGCCTCGTCGTCCGGACGGGTGGAGCGATCCGGGTCGTCGGGATCCATCGGTTCACGCAGGTGGTGGAAACGCCCGAACTTGAAGCCCGGCACGTCGTGCAGCGGGAACCCGTAGTGACTGCCCTCCTCGACGTCCAGCACGAAGACCGGGAAGCGCTCCGGGGCGAACAGCTCCGGGCGCGTCGGCTGCAGCCAGGCCAGCACCTGGCGTTCCGGGACCGCGAACGGTGCGAGCTGCTGCAGCAGGCGCCCGGCCCACGCGCCGGCGCAGATCACCAGCCGATCGGCCTCGTACGTCCCGCGCTCGGTGACCACCCGTACCCCGCCTTCTGTCGTTGGCTGCCAGTCGCGGACCGGCTCGCGGAAATGCAGCTCGGCGCCGTGTTGCATCGCCTGCGTCACGTGGGCCAGCACGCTGCGCTCGGCCAGCAGGAAGCCGCCGTCCGGCTGCCACACGACTCGAAGGCTGGGATCGAAGTCGCCATAGGCGGGAAAGCGGCGGCGGAGCTCGTCCAGGTCCAGGACTTCGTGCGGCAGGTCATGCAGCTCGGCGGCGGCCAGCGAGCCCCGGAAGGTTGGTCCGTCCTCCGGCCCGCCCTCGACGCTGCCGGTTGTGATGAGGAGACGCTCGCCGGCACGAGCCTCGAGCTCGTGCCACAGCTCGTAGCTGCGCCGCAGCAGCGGGACGTAGGAGGGATGCTCGTGGTAGGCGAGCCGGATGATGCGCGTCAGGCCGTGCGACGAGCCCAGTTCGTGGAGCAGGTCGTATTGCTCCAGGCCGAGGACCCGCCAGCCACGCTGGGCGAGATGGTAGGCCGCTGCGCTTCCCATGCCTCCGACGCCGATGACGATGGCGTCGTAGCGCGGCGGCATGGCTGCCAGTCTAGCCCCGCGTCTAGCCGCGCATCGCCCAGCGAGGGTCGTGGCGACGGCCGGGCGTCTGCTCGCCGGCCATCCGCTCCCCCACGTCGCGCAGCCAGATGCCAACGCGGTAGCGCGCAGGCTCCGCGCGGCGTGAGCTCTGGATCGTGTCCAGGATGTCGCGGCGTCGCCGCTCCTCTTCCATCCGGACCAGTTGTGGGTTCATCAAGTCGAACATCGTGCCTTGCCTCTGGACGCCCCTCCGCGCCCTGTTCCATCTTAAGTATCTTTATGTCGAATCATCTGGCGTCAGCATAAGGCATTAGTCTCTTGACGTCAAGCGGCTTGAGGTGGAGAATCTCTGTATGAAGACGAGGTTAACGACTGTCGACGCGCCCGATGCCGTCGATCGCATGCTCGAGGTCTGGAAGCGCGAGCTGCCGGAGCTCGACCTGGCCACCGAGGGCATCGTCGAGCGCATCCAGAAGCTGAACAAGTACCTCGACCGGGCGATGAACGAGACTCTCGCCGAGTTCAACCTCAACCCCGGTGAGTGGCACCTGCTCGGCGCCCTGCGCAAGTCAGGCCCGCCCTATCGGCGTTCCCCCGGACAGCTCTCCGAGGAGATGGGGATCTCTTCCGGCGCGATGACCAACCGCCTCGACCGTCTCGAGGCCGCAGGACTGATTCGCCGCCTGCCGGATCCGTCCGATCGCCGGGCGCTGGAGGTCGAGCTGACCGATGCCGGCTGGCAAGCCTGGCAGGACACGGTTGGCGCCCAGGCTCGCAAGGAAGCGCTGGTTGCGAGCTCGCTTGACCACGCCGAGAAGGAGCAGCTCAACGACCTGCTGCGGCGGCTGATGCTGGCGTTCCTCGAGGTCGCTGGGCCCCCGCCGCGGCACGCGGACCCGGAGGCAAAGTCCTAGCCGACGATTCGCGCGGCGAAGCTGCGCACGAACCGCTGCTGCGCATCGGTCTCCACGGCGGTCGGATGGCGCACCGCGCGCACGCGCTCGATCGCCTCGACGGCTGACCGCCCCCCGCGCACCAGCGCGCAGGCGGCGACCGTTCCGCTCCTGCCGACGCCACCCATGCAGGCGACGGCCACGTCTCCGCGCGACCGCGCGTCGTCCACGTCGGCGAGGATGGCGACCATCGCCTCGTGGCTGGAAGGCGCGGCACCATCGCTCAATGGATGGCGGCGGACGTCGACCCCGGCGGCCCGTCCCAGGTCGGTGATCCGTAGGTCGCCCCACCGCGCCAGCTCGTCGTCGTCGACCAGCAGCACGAGCCGCACGACGCCGGCTGAGTGCAGGGCGGCGAGATCCGCGGCCGTGTCCCGTTGGTACGCCCGCCCCGGATACCGGATCGAGGCGCCGCTCTTGCCGGGCAGGAAGGTCAACCCCAGGCGGCCGGGCAGGCCGTCGCCGAGCGCGGCGGCGTCGATCCAGTCGATGCGAATGGCGTCCTCGAAGCCGACGTGCGTCGGCAGGGCGCCATCGGTCATCAGTTCATCTGGCCGTTCGTGCGCGTGCAGTAGTGGCCCGTCGACTCCAGCGGCTGGCCGCAGAATGGGCAGAGCGGCCGACCGGCGGCGATGAGGCCGGCGGCGCGTCGCACGAACTCGCGGGCGTGGCCGGGCGCGATCCGAACCCGCATCAGGTCGGGTCCCTCGGTCGCCTCGTCGGCAACCTCGACGTATTCGCCGTCGTCGGTCTCCGGCTGCGCCTCGATGACGATCTCCGCAGTGGCTGGCTCCCAGGCGAGCGCCATGACGCCGACCCGGAAGAGCTCCACCAGCGGCTCGTCGAGCGGACCATCGTCGGGGTCGGCTGCCGCGGGAGCGGCGTCGTCCCCCACCGCCTCCAGCAGGTCCGCCATGCGACCTGCCAGAGCCGCCACCTGCGCCTTCTCGAGCCCGACGCTGGCGACGGCCTGACCCTTGCGCGCCTGGAGGTAGAAGGTCCGATCGCCCGGTTCGCCCATGGCGCCGGCCACGAAACGATCGGGCGCGGCGAAGATGAAGAGCCGGCGTGCCATGCGCCCAATCCTAGCCCGATTCCGGCGGGTTAGAGTGAGCCCCGACATGGCCCGCCGGTCGCACGCCCACCGCCTGCAGGCCGCGCTGCGGACCGGCAGCGCGGCGCCGCAGACCCGAACGATCCTCAGCTGGGCTGCCGCCGTGCTCCTGCTGGTGGCGCTCGCCTTCATCGTCGGACGCCCGGCGACCGAGACCGGTGTCCTGGGCGGCACGCCGTCCCCCAGTGCCACGCCTCCGTTGGCGATCGCCTTCGGGACGGGCCTCGATCCGGCCACCAACGTGGCGGTCGAGCGCACCGATCGCTTCCTCGCGGGCGACCCGTTCGCCTATTCGGTGACGCTCAACGCAGCCCCCGGCACGGACACGATCCTGGTCGAGGTCGCGCGCGTGGTGGCGGGGGTGCAAACGGTGGTGCAGGAGCCATCGGTCCAGAAGATCGTTCCAGAAGCGCCGACGTTCGCCTTCCAGGTCCTGACCGATGACCTGCTCGCGGCATGGGGCCCGGGCGACTACGAGATGCGCATCTCCTTCACTGCCGGGGAGCCGCCGTTCGCGGTCGGTAGCTTCACGCTGGTCCAGCCGCCGGCCTGAGGGCCCTGCGCAAACAGCGCGGGGCAAACAAACGGGATCGGAGGTGTGCCCGCACTCCGATCCCGTCCCCCAATGTCAGAGTTGGTCCGCCGAGGCAGCCCGGCGGGTGCCCAAACCAACTCGTTGGACGGAATGTATCCCCACCAGACTGCCCATGTCAATACTCAATTGACACGGAACCGAGGCTAGTTGACCGTCAGCGCCTCGTTGGTGAGCTCGTAGGCGCCGCGGTGGTCGCCGGCTTCCGCGCGCAGGCCGGCCCACTCGCGGAGCACCTCGCGCAGGCGGGACGGCACGGTCCCCTCGCGGGCGATTGTGGCGGCCTCGCCGTAGCGGGTCTCCGCGGACTCCTGGTCGCCACCGGCGCGCAGCGCGCGCGCCTCGGTCAGCATCGCCGCCAGCTCCACGGCCCGATTGCCGGACGCATGTGCAAGGCCCGCCGCTCGGCGTGCGAGCTCGAGCGCATGGGCGTGGTCGCCGCCGGCCAGCGCGACCTGCGCTTCGGTATCGAGCACCGCGGACAGGTATCGCTCGTCACCGGCGTCCTCGAACTCGCGGTGCGCCTCGCCGGCCAGCTCGCGGGCCCGTCCCAGGTTGCCAGTGGCCAGGTAGGCCATGGCGAGGTCGTTCTCGATCTGGGCGGACTCGAACGACGATCCAGCGGCGCGCAGGAGCGCCAGCCCCTGCGTTCCGGAGCGAATCGCGGCTTCCAGGTCTCCGGTCTCGCGATAGCTGATCGCCAGGTTGAAGAGGAACATCGCCCGACGGCGATCGTCGAGGTCGTCGGACATGCCGCGCGCCGCTTCGAGGTGAGCGAGCGACTGAGCGTGGTTTCCCATGCGCGACTCGACCGCGGCCAGTGCCATGAGGAGGCGCATCTCGAACTCCGGCTCGACGCGCAGGCCCGCTCGCACCCGCTCCAGCAGGCCGGTGAGCATGCTCCGCGCGTCCGCCTCCGCGTCAGACAGGTAAAGGCCGTACGCCAGCCAGTAGCGGGCGAGCGCCTCGTCGCCGATCCGGCCCAGGCTGTTGAAGATCCGCGCCGCCTCCGCGGCGGCTGGGACAGCCTCGCGCCCGCGGTCGACGCGAACCAGGGCCTCCGCGTGGCCGCGCAGGAGGTCGGCCCGCGTCTGGTCGTCCAGCGCGTTCTCAAGGAGGGTGGCGTAGCCGGCGGCCGCAGCCTCCCATTCACCCGAGGCCAGCTGCATGTCTACCTCCAGCCGCGTCCAGGCCGGCGTCTGCTCGTCCAGGAAGTGGCTCGGCGGCAGGCCCAGGCGCTCGGACAGGTAGCTCAGCGCGACCATCGAGGGGCGCGCGATGCCGGTCTCGAGCGCGCTCACATATGCCTTGGTATAGCGATCGCCGGCGAGCTGCTGTTGGGTCATCCCTGCTCGCCGGCGTGCCTCGCGGA
>DASWIE010000035.1:0-2230 GCA_036397815.1 Candidatus Limnocylindria bacterium | reverse complement strand
CGGCTCAGGAGATGTCCCTATCCGGAGCTCGCGTGGCGATCCAGGGCTTCGGTCGGGTCGGGATGACGCTCGCAGAGGAGCTGCATGCCGCCGGTGCCACGATCATCGGGCTGGCCGACGACCGGGACGCCGTATCGAATCGGTCCGGGATCGCGGTCGACCGCGCCATCGAGTGGATGCGCGAGCACGACGCCATCCGCGGCCTGCCGGGAGCCGAGCCGATCGGCAAGGCGGACCTGTTCGCGATGGACTGCGACATCCTGGTGCCGGCGGGCCTCCAGGACGAGATCACGGAGGCGAACGCGGGCGCGATCCGAGCCCGGATCGTCGCCGAGGCGGCGAACGGCGCCACGACGCGCGCCGGGGATGCCATCCTGCGGGATCGCGGCATCACGCTGATACCGGACATCGTCTGCACCGCCGGGGCGATGGTGCTCGGCTACTTCGAGTGGGTGCAGGACATGCAGGCCTTCTTCTGGACCGAGCCGGAGATCACCGCCGAGCTCGACCGGATCATGGACGAGGCGATCGGCGGCGTGCAGGCGATGGCCGATGCGGAGCGCGTCGACCTCCGCTCTGCGGCCATGATGGTCGCCGTCTCGCGCGTCGCCGAGGCCACCCAGCTCCGCGGGCTGTACCCCTAGCCGGGACCGCTCGACACCCGCTCCGCGTCCGATGCATCGCCGGTTCGTCGCCTGAGCGCCGCATCCAGGCGTCGTGTGTTCGACTGATCGGTGCGGAGAACGCCCAGAGCCCCCTGGAACGGCGGCGTCGAGCGTCCACGGGCACGATGAATCGAACAGGTGACTCCCCGCCAGCGTCGTTGCGCGCGATTCCGTCGATTCATCGGTCCAGCCGCCCGATGTTCGTTCGGGTTGCGGGCGCATCGGTCTTGGTTGCGGCGAGGACCATTCGGTCTTTCGTTTATCTTGCACAGCGCTCTAGAATCCAAAGTGATTGGGGCCGTGAACGGGGAAAGGGAGATGTCGGTGGACTTCGATATTGCAATGCTCGCGCTTCGCCTCGGGATCGGCACGATATTCGTGGCGCACGGGCTCCAGAAGCTCCTGGGCTGGTGGGACGGTCCGGGCTGGGCCGGCTGGACGGGCTTCATGGGTTACCTGGGACTCCGGCCTCCGCTGTTCTGGGCGACGCTCTCGTTGACCGCGGAGCTCGGCGGCGGGCTGGCGCTGATCGCCGGGCTGCTGGTGCCGCTGGCCGCCGCGGGGCTGGTGGCGCAGAGCATCGTCATCCTCACGAAGGTCCACTTGCCGAATGGCTTCTGGGCGCCAGCGGGCGGGATCGAGTTCCCGCTCGCGTTCCTCGTCGGCGCGTTCGCGGTGCAGGTGCTCGGCCCCGGCGCCTGGTCGCTCGACGCCCTCCTGCCGGTCGACGTGCTGTACGAGCCGGCAGTCCGCTGGGTCATCCTGGGCCTCGCCGTGGCGGGTGCCCTGGTGGCGGCCTTCTGGCCCGCGCCGCCTCAGCCCGAGGGGCCCGCGCCGACGGAAGCCCAACCCGGGGATACGGAGGCCGGCTGAAGCCTGAGGTCGGGCCGGTTGCGGGCGCATCGGTCTTGCCCGCACACTCCGCCCATGAGCGACCCGAAGCGATGGCGCGAGCACCAGGACCGGTGGGAGGCGGAACGCCTGGGTCCGGCGCTCGAGCGCGGCCCCGAGCGCAAGGCGCGGTTCATCACCCAATCGGGCGTCGAGGTCGATCGGGTATACACCCCGGCCGACCTTCACGACCCGGCCAACGACCCTGACGCTGGCCGGCCGCGCTATCGGTCCACCAAGAGCACCGATGAGCCCGGCTGGGACGAGGCCGACGATCTCGGCCTCCCCGGAGAGCCTCCCTTCACGCGCGGGATCCACCTGACGGGGCACCGCGGGAGGCTGTGGACGATGCGCATGTTCGCGGGGTTCGGCACCGCGGAGGACACGAACGACCGGTTCAAGAAGCTGATCGCGGCGGGCGGCACCGGGCTCTCGATCGCCTACGACATGCCCACGCTCTACGGGTACGACCACGACGACCCGATGGCCGCCGGCGAGTTCGGCACCTGCGGCGTCGCCGTCTCCAGCCTGGCGGACATGGAGCTCCTGCTCGGTGGACTGCCGGTCGGCGAGATCAGCACCTCGATGACCATCAATTCGCCCGCGGCGATGATCTGGGCCATGTACATCGTGGCCGCCGAGAAGGCGGGCGTGCCGCGCGCCCAGCTCACCGG
>DASWIE010000034.1:0-6011 GCA_036397815.1 Candidatus Limnocylindria bacterium | reverse complement strand
TTGCGCCCGCATCATGAGGATGCCGGCTCCCCAGGACAGGCCCGCGTCCGAGCCGGATGAGGATGCCGGGCCGGGGCAGGCGCGAGCGACAGTTCCTCTGCGCACCTCGATCCTCGTGGTCGAGGACGATCCGTCCGGACGCCTGCTGATGAGCCGAATCCTCGAAGGAGCCGGATACCGCGTGCTCGCCGCCGCCGATGGCGAAACCGCCCTCCGCACGGTGGACGCCGACCGGCCGGACCTTGTCGTGCTCGACATCGGCCTGCCCGGTATGGATGGGCTGGAAGTCTGCGCGCGGCTGCGCAGTGAACCCCGCAACGCGACCCTGCCGATCATCATGCTGACGGCCCGTATGCAGCTGGACGACATCGTGACCGGCCTGGGAGCGGGGGCCGACGACTATCTTGCGAAGCCATTCCGACAGCCCGAGCTGCTGGCCCGCATCCGGAGCGCGCTCCGGCTGAGAGACGCGCTCCTGCGGATGGAGACCGCCCACGCGGTGGTCGCGACGCTGGCGAATGCCGTGGAGGCCAAGGATCCGATCACCGAGTACCACTGCCAGCGCCTGGCGTTCCTGTCGGCCCGCCTCACGAGCCGCGTCGGCGTAAGCCACACCGAGGCCGAGACGATCGCCTATGGTGCCCTCCTGCACGACGTGGGCAAGATTGGAATCCCCGAGGCGATCCTCACAAAAACGACCGCGCTCGACGAGGCGGAATGGGAGCTGATGCGCCGCCATCCTGAGATCGGCGAGCGAATCTGTCGCCCGCTGGCAGCCTCCGCCAACTTTCTGCCGATCATTCGCCACCATCACGAGCGCTGGGACGGGGGCGGCTACCCGGACCGCCTCGTCGGCGAGGCGATACCGTTCGGAGCGCGCGTGGTGAGCGTGGCGGACGCGTTCGACGCCATGACCCATGACCGCCACTACCGCGGCGCACGCAGCGTGGCCGATGCGCTCCAGGAGATCCATACGGGGGCGGGCACGCAATTCGACCCCGTTCTGGCTCGGCTGTTCATCGAGGCCATCGAGGTCGGCGGCGTGAGTGACGAGGAGGCCGAGGCGGCTTCCTTCCCGATACCGCTGGCCACGGTCTAGGAGGATGGTGCTCCACCTCGACCCGGAGTCATCCTGACCGTGGATCCGCTGACCCTCGTCTACCAGGGCCTCTTCTTCATCCTGTTCGGCGCCTCGCTTATCGCCTACTGGCGGCGGCGGGCACCCCTGACGCTCGACGTGGCGCTGCTCTTCGGATCCCTCGCCGGCCTCTTCGCCACGCAGGTCATCGGCGACGCATTGCCCGAGGTTGCGGAAGTCCTCGGGATGGTGGGGGTGATGCTGCTGCTGGCTGAGCCCGCGCTCGCGGTGCGCGTCACCCGTCACCTGCGGCAGCTGCCGCCCTGGGTCGGACCGGCGTTGGTGGCCGGGTACGTGGCGTCCGTCGGGGCCTTCCTGTGGCTGGGCACCGCGAGCACGATCGCGCTCATCCTGATCGTCGCCTACTTCACGATCGGAAACGCGGCGGCGGCAGTGATCCTGGCCCTCGAGGCGGGGCGTCGCGCACGCTTCGCACGCTGGCGCCTGGTCGCGGCCGCGATCTCGCTGGGACTGCTCGCGCTGGCGATCTTGATCGCGGTCGTCGGTGGCCCGACCGCCTCGACAGCCGCGCGCGCGCTCGTCGTGGTCGTCGGCCTCGGCTTCCTCCTCGCGTTCGTCCCACCGCGGTGGCTCCGTCGCATCGGACAGCAGGCTGTTGCCTACCGATTCCTGGCGGACCTGGGCGCCGTCGGGCCGGGTGCCGGTGCGGCGCGCCTGTGGCAGCACCTGGCCGACGCCGGCCGAGACCTCACCGGCGCGCTGGCGTCGGAGGTCCGGCTCACCCACGCACGCGGCTCGTCCGGCGTGGCCGCGAGCGGAGATCCCGAGCCGGGCGAGCCCGCGAGGATGGTCCATTTCTCTCGCGAAGGCCAAGGCGGTGAGATCCGCCTCTGGACGCGGGGCTACGCGCTCTTCGAGGATGACGACGTCACGCTGCTGGAGGCGCTCGGCGCACAGACCCTGGGGGCTGCCGCGCGTGAGGACCTGCTGCGGGAGCGAACCGCGCTCGCGGAACGCCTGGCCGCCACCAACGTCGAGCTGGCGCGCGCCAGCGCCGCGAAGAGCGACTTCCTCGCCGCCATGAGCCACGAGTTGCGCACGCCGCTCAACGCGATCATCGGCTTCTCGGAGCTGCTGATGGCACCGCCCGGAGGGACACCTGTGGCTCCGTCTGAGGTGCACGAGTACGCCGGCCACGTCCACGGGGCGGGGCTCCACCTGCTCGAGCTCATCAACGACATCCTCGACCTGTCGCGGGTAGAAGCGGGCCGCCTCGAGCTGCGCTACGAACGCGTGGACGTCGGGAGGCTGCTTGCGGAGACGCTCGCCACGGTGCGTCCACTCGCGGAGGCCAGAAATCTCACCCTGGAGTCCGCCGACGCGCAGCCCCTCGAGGCCGACGTAGATGCGGCCCGGCTGCGCCAGGTCGTCTACAACCTCGTTTCCAACGCCATCAAGTTCACGCCGGCGGGCGGTACGGTCAGCGTCTCCCTTTCGCAGGATGAAGACTCGCTGCGGCTGACGGTCACCGATACGGGTGCCGGAATCGATCCTGCCGACCAGGGTCGCGTCTTCGAGGCCTTCGAGCAGCTCACCCCGGGGAGTGCGGAAGGGACAGGACTCGGGCTGGCCCTCACCCGTCAGCTGGTCGACGCGCACGGCGGCAGCATCAAGCTCGAGTCGGCACTGGGGATGGGGAGCAGCTTCACGGTCGTCCTCCCGCTCCGGCGCCCGATCGTGGCTGAAGCCAGGGCCGTGGCGCCCGATGGCGTGGCGCCCGACGACGAAGCGGCGCCACTGGTGCTCGTGATCGAGGATGACGTGGCGGCGGCCGAGTTGCTGCGCCTTCAGCTCCGCCAGGCGGGCTATCGGGCGGCCATGGCCGTGGATGGCGAGAGCGGCCTCGAGGCGGCCCGCGATCTGGGACCCGGCGCGATCCTGCTCGACATCCTGCTGCCGGGCATCGATGGGTGGGAGATCCTCAAGCGGCTGCGGGCCGATCCCGAGACCAGCGCCATACCGGTGATGGTGATCACCATTGTCGACGACGCCGCCATGGGGCTGGCGCTCGGAGCCGTCGATTACTTCGTCAAGCCGGTGGCGCGCGAGGACCTCCTCGCCGCACTCGGGCGGCTCAGCCTGACGAGCAAGGTGCACCAGCGCGTGGTGACCGTGCTGGCCATCGACGACGATCCCGCGGCGCTTGCGCTCTACCGCGGCGCACTCGTCCCCGAAGGCTTCCGAGTGGTGGAGGCCGCCACCGGCGAGGACGGTCTCGTCGCTGCCCGATCGGAGCCAATCGACCTCATCGTGCTGGACATCATGCTGCCCGACCTCGATGGATTCGAGGTCGCCGCACGCCTCAAGGCCGACCCGATCACGGCCGGCATACCGATCGTGGTGGTCACCGGCCGGGAGCTCGACGACGCCGACAAGGAGCGCCTGAACCAGCACGTGCTCGCCGTTCTGACCAAGGGAGAGGCGGCGCTCGCCGGCCTTCGGGAGTGGCTCGCGCGAGTGAGCGGAGAGCAAGCCGCGTGAGCGGACCTCGGCCGCTGATCCTTGCGGTCGAGGATGATGCCCGCAACGTGGCCCTGCTGCGGGCGATCCTCGAGCGGGCGGGTTACCAGCTGGCCATCGCCGGGTCTCTCGCCGCGGCGCGTGCCTGGCTCGCCGACCAGAAGCCGGACCTCATCCTCCTGGACATCGGCCTTCCGGACGGTAGCGGCCTCGAGCTCGCCGACGAGCTCAAGCATCGGACCCCTGCCCCCAGCACGCCCATAGTCGCGCTTTCGGCACGAGTGCTCGCCGCAGACCGAGAGGCGGCCACCGCGGCCGGCTGCGACGCTTTCCTCGCCAAGCCGCTGCGGACGGCGGACCTGCTGAGCGTGGTGGCCGCGCACGCCGGTCCGCCGTCGCCGCCGATCGGCAACTGACCGGACGGCGGCATCAGTACCAGGGCGGTCCGCGGGGCCGCGTGGTATCATTTCGAAAACGTGTTCGATTGGCGCTCCGGTCCGCGCCGCGGTCAATGACCGCCCCGATCCCGACCATCCCCCAGCCCTGACCGGGCCCCGCTTTCCGCGGGAGGGCCTCGTCAAGGAGCTATCTCTCTTGTCCTTCTCTGCGCTCGGGCTTGCGCCCGAACTGCTCCGTGCCGTATCGGCACAGGGCTACACACATCCCACCCCCGTTCAGCGCGAGGCGATTCCGCTCGTGCTGGCCGGCCGTGACCTGCTCGCGGGCGCCCAGACGGGCACCGGCAAGACGGCTGCCTTCGTGCTGCCGATGATCCAGCGCCTCGCGGCGACCCAGCCGCGCGACGGTGGGCGGCCGCGCATCCGCGCCCTGATCCTGACTCCCACCCGGGAGCTCGCGATTCAGGTCGAGGAGAGCGTCCGCGTTTACGGCGGCGGCACCCGACGGTCCACCACCATCTACGGCGGCGTCGGCTTCCCCGGCCAGGTGAACGCCCTGCGTCGCGGCCCCGAGATCGTCGTAGCCACCCCCGGCCGGCTGCTCGACCATACCCGGCAGCGCACCATCGACCTGAGCGGCGTCGAGATCCTCGTCCTGGACGAGGCCGATCGAATGCTCGACATGGGCTTCATCCGCGACATCCGGTCGATCATCGCCCTGCTGCCCGCCCGCCGGCAGAACCTTCTGTTCAGCGCGACCTTCTCGAAGGAGATCCGAACGCTCGCCGAGGGCATGCTGCATCAGCCCGCATCGGTCCAGGTCACTCCGCCCAACACGCCCATCGACCTGGTCCGCCAGGTCGTGCACCCGGTCGACCGCTCTCGCAAGCGCGAGCTGCTGTCGCACCTGGTGCGCACGCACGCCATCGACCAGGCGCTGGTCTTCACCCGCACCAAGCACGGCGCCAACAAGCTCGCCGAGCAGCTGTGGCAGGACGGCATCGCGACCGCCGCCATCCACGGAAACAAGTCACAGCCGCAGCGCGTGCGCGCGCTCAACGACTTCAAGGCCGGCAGGGTCACCCTGCTGGTCGCCACCGAGGTGGCCGCGCGCGGCATCGACATCGAGGAGCTGCCGCACGTCGTCAACTTCGAGCTGCCGATGGTGCCCTCTGACTACCTGCACCGCATCGGCCGCACCGGCCGAGCGGGCATCGAGGGCGACGCCATCTCACTCGTCTGCGTGGACGAGGCGCCGATGCTGCGCGATATCGAGCGCCTGCTGGGCGCGCCGGTCCCGACCGTGGTCATCCCCGGCTTCGAGCCGGACCGATCCATCCGCCCCGAGCCGATCCGCCTGCGGACCGCCGGCGGTGGCGCTCGCCGGGATCGTGGCCCGCGCCGAGGGCAGCCGGCCGCGAAGCCGACCGCAGCCAGGCGCTGGGATGGACGTCCGCATCGCCAGCAGCGGCGTCCCGCGGGCGTCGGCATCGGCAACCGTGGCGGCGAATGGACACGCCTCCCCGGCGAGCGAGGCAGCCGCTAGACCGCGAGCGGCAACGCAAAGGTGCCGAGGGTGGGCGCGGGCGCGTCGGCGAGGCGTCCATGCTCAGACTTATCGCCCAGCGGCGCTATCTACGAGGATGGGCCGAATTCCGCACCTGGTGGACGGTCTATCTGCTCACCGTATGCCGTCAGGCGCAAGAATCGGCGAGGCGGATCGGTCCCCTTCGTAGTTACGTGCGCTGGGCGGCAAGTCTCGAGTGCGAAGCGCTGGAGCCGCTAGAGGCCGCGATCGGATTCCATCGGTCTAGCGGTTCTCGCCCGCTTCTCGGACGGCGTCGTCCCCGGCCTGGTCGCCCTCCCGGTGACCCCGCGGCCACTCGCCGCGGTCGGCGGGCGCGTCGTCGGACTCGTTGTTCGTGACGGCCACGCGCTCCGCTCCCTCCGGCAGGTTCTCGCGGACCTTCTCGGTGTTCTCGTCCGGGTGCTGG
>DASWIE010000033.1:0-3939 GCA_036397815.1 Candidatus Limnocylindria bacterium | reverse complement strand
GGTTGCCCCGCCCGGATCGGTCCTGGTGGGGGAGTCGACCCAGCGTGCAGCCGCCGGCGCGATCGTGTTCGAGGAGGCCGGGGAGCAGCTGCTCAAGGGCAAGGCGAGCCCGGTGCCGGCCTGGCGCGCGGTGCAGGTCGTTGGGCGGCGGGGTGGCGCTGGCCGATCCGGGATGCTCGAGCCGCCATTCGTCGGCCGTGAAGACGAGCTGCGACTCGTCAAGGACCTGTTCCACGCTACGACACGCGAGCGGAAGCCGCGCCTGGTCAGCGTCATCGGTCAGGCCGGGATCGGCAAGAGTCGGCTGGCCTGGGAGTTCGAGAAGTACATCGATGGGGTGACCGAGACGGCCTACTGGCACATCGGCCGCTCCCCCGCGTACGGCGAGGGAATCAGCTTCTGGGCGCTGGCCGAGATGATCCGGGAACGGGCTGGCATCGCCGAAACCGACGACCCCGAGACGGCGACGGCGCGGCTGAGCGCCACCCTCGACCAATGGGTGACCGACCCCGCCGAACGGCGCTGGGTGGAGCCACGGCTGGCGGGGTTGTTGGGGCTGGAGGAGCTGCCCGCCGGCGAGCGGGAGGAGCTGTTTGCCGCCTGGCGGACCTTCTTCGAGCGCATCGCCGAGCAGAACACCGTGATCCTGGTCTTCGAGGAGCTCCAATGGGCCGACCAGGGCCTGCTCGACTTCATCGAGCACCTGCTGACCTGGTCCCGCGCACACCCCATCTTCGTTCTGGCCCTCACCCGCCCCGAATTGCTCGAACGGCGGCCGGCGTGGGGGAGCGGAGTACGCAATGCGGCCAGCATCGTGCTGGAGCCGTTGCCGGCTGAGACGATGCAGCAGCTTCTGCTCGGCCTCGTGCCCGGCCTGCCCCAGCAGGCGGTGCGGGCCATCGTCGATCGGTCCGAGGGGATCCCGCTGTATGCGGTCGAGACCGTTCGCATGCTGCTTGACCGCGGCCAGTTGCGCAGTGCCAAGAACGGCTATACGGTCGAAGGAACGATCGACCGTCTCGCGGTGCCCGAGACGCTGCGCGCCTTGATTGCCGCCCGGCTCGACGCGATCGGTGCCGAGGAGCGTGCCACCCTCGCCGATGCCGCGATTCTCGGCCAGAGCTTCACGATGCCCGGCCTGGCAGGGGTGAGCGGCCTGGCGGCCGATGAGCTGCAGCCCCGACTCGATCGGCTGGTTGGTCACGAGCTGTTGCGCCGGGACGACGACCCGCGGTCTCCGGAACGCGGCCAGTATCAGTTCGTCCAGGCGCTCGTCCGCGAGGTGGCCGTCGAATCGCTGGCCCGTGCCGACCGCCGCGCAAAGCACCTCGCCGCGGCGCGTTTCTACGAAACGTTGGGCGAGGACGAGCTGGCTGGGGTGCTGGCCAGCCACTACCTCGAAGCGTATCGCGCCACTCCCGCCGGGCCGGAGGCGGAGGCGCTGGAGGCGCAGGCCCGTATCGCGCTGCGGGCTGCCGCCGACCGTGCCGCTGCGTTGCATTCACACGCCGGAGCGCTCAAGTACCTCGAGGATGCGCTGCCGATTACCCACGAGCCGGCGGAGGAGGCTGCGCTCCATGAGCGCGCGGGGGCCGCGGCGGCTGCGGCAATCCTGCCGGGCGCCTTTCGTCACGTCCGCCGGGCCGTGGCCCTGTACGGCGACGTCGGCGACACCGATGGGGTGCTGCGTGCCACCACCCTGCTGGCCCACCTGATGGTGAACGACGGACACGGGAGGGAGGCGCTGGAAGTCCTCGAGCCGGCCGTGGTAGGAGCCATCGAGGCATCGCCGGAAGCTGGTGCCGCGCTCGCGGAGCTGGCCCGCGCCCAGTGGTTGGAAGGACGGATTGAGGAGTCGATCGTCACCGCTGACCGCGCCCTCAGCGCGGCGGCGCCTCGTCGCCAGACCGGCGTCATCGCGGCGGCCCTCGTGAACCGAGCGGGTGCCCTGTCATCCCTGGGACGCATCGACGAACCCGAGGCGATGCTCCGTGGCGCCATCGCGATCGCCGATCGCGATGGCCATGTGTTCACCAGTCTGCGGGCCCGGAACAACCTTCTGGCCACGACCGGTGAAGACCTGCCGTACTCCGACTATGTGCCGCTGATCAAAGAGGCGCTGGACCGCGCGCGTCGCTTTGGACACGGCTTCTGGGTCGAAGGATTCCTCGTCAACGGAATGGTGGACGCCGGGCTGTGGAGTGGAGACTGGGCGAGTGTCGACGCGGCACTGGCGGAGATAAGCGACCTGCGTCGTTCCAAATACGGGAGCGGCTTCGGTCCCGCCACTCGGGGGGCGCTCGCGGCGTTCCGCGGTGATGATCGGGCCGCGACCGCGGACTGGGAGACGGCAGAGCCATACTTCAGCACCATCGACACGACGCCTCAGGTGGCGTCCGCCGGCGCCCTCCGGGCTGTCACGGCCCTTGGCCGGGGTGACTGGGAGCACGCTCTCTCGGATGCGATGAGCAGCGCGAGCCTCAACTACAACTCGGCCACCTTCGAGGTCGCGGCCGTCTCGGCTGGAGCCGCGGGGTCCCCCTCGCTGACGGAGCTGGACCGCCTCTCCTCCGCAAACTCGCCGTCACGGATGAGCGCGTGCGTGGGATCGCACCTCGAAGCGCTGGTCGCGCTCAGCGCGGGCAACTGGTCCTCGGCGCGGAGCGGGTACCAGGCCGCGCGACGTGGCTACGCGGAGCTGGAAAACCGCTTCCTGCGGTCGTTGGTCGGGCTGGAGTTCGAGGCCTACCTGGGATCTCGTTTCGAGGATGCTCGTACCGCGGGCCGCGAAGCGGAGGAATTCTTCACGTCCGTCGGCGCCGGTTCCTTCCCAGCGCGATACCGGAATGCGTTTCGCGGCACTCCGGCACCGCCGACCCTTGAGACTCCGACCGCGGCTCCCCTGGCTGCAGTCGCGGTCGATGTGGAACAGCCAGCGTGAATTGCCCGTCCTGCGGGACCCCGGCCATAGCCGGCACCAAGTTCTGCGCCGAGTGCGGGACCTCCCTAGCCGGCGGCTGCCCGTCGTGTGGGACACAGAACGTCCCCGGCGCGAAATTCTGCGTGGAATGTGGCACGAACCTGATGACGGGTCCTGTCGCCGCGGCCCCGGAACAGCCGGCTCCGGCGACGGCTGCTGCCGAGCGGCGGCTGGTATCGGTCCTCTTCGCCGACCTGGTCGGCTCGACCACTCTGGCGGAGGACCGGGATCCGGAGGAGACCCGCGAGCTCCTGACCCGCTACTTCGACACCTGCAACGAGATCATCGCCCGCTACGGCGGGTCGGTCGAGAAGTTCATCGGTGACGCGGTGATGGCAGTGTGGGGCGTGCCGGTCGCCCACGAGGATGACGCCGAGCGCGCCGTGCGAGCCGCCCTGGACCTGGTCGCCACCGTCGCCGCCATGACCGATGCGGGTGCGCCCCTGGCCCTGAGAGCGGCCGTCCTGACCGGTGAGGCGGCGGCCACCGTCGGCGCCTCCGGGCAATCCATGGTTGCCGGCGACCTGGTGAACACCGCCTCACGCCTCCAGGGCGCGGCACCGGCCGGATCGGTCCTGGTCGGGGAGGTCACCTGGCGGGCGACCAATGAGGCCATCGCCTACGAGGAGGCCGGCGAGCAGGTCCTGAAGGGCAAGGCGGCGCCGGTCCAGGCCTGGCACGCGCTCCACGTGCAGGCACTGCGAGGCGGGGCCGGCCGCAAGGGCACCCTGGAGCCGCCGTTCGTGGGCCGCGACGAAGAGTTGCGCCTGGTCAAGGACCTGTTCCACGCCACCGGGCGCGAGCGCAAGCCACGGCTGGTCTCGATCATCGGTCAGGCCGGCATCGGGAAGCATCGGCTGGCCTGGGAGTTCGAGAAGTACCTCGACGGGATCAGCGAGACCGGGTACTGGCACTCGGGACGCTCCCCGGCCTACGGGGAGGGGATCAGCTTCTGGGCT
>DASWIE010000032.1:0-23879 GCA_036397815.1 Candidatus Limnocylindria bacterium | reverse complement strand
AACCGCTACCCGGTCTACGAGGCCGACATTCGCCCGCTGGGGCTGCACTTCGTCGAGATCGAGGGGGCCATCACCGACGAGGCGGTTGCCGACGTCCGCGAGCTGCTTGCCAGTCCAGAGAAGCGCGACGCCGTGGCGCGCCACAACTTCCGGATCGGGCAGGAGCACCTTGGCTACGACGTGCTCCGCAAACGGCTGCCCGGGCTGCTCGGCGGGCCCTGGTCCGTTCACGAGACGCTCGGCTCCTGACTGCAGAACGCCGCCCGGTGTGCCAGACATGACCTGACCACGAGACGATCCGGCCATCGGCACACGGTCACCGGGTGTGTATCCGGCGCGAAATAGGCGCAGGCGGTCACTCCATGTGAATCTGGCCACGGCGCGGTCGCCGCCGGGGTGGCGGTCACCCGATGTGAATCTGAAACGAACGGGGCTTCAGTCCACGACCGCGTAGATCCGGTCGCGGACCTCCTCGAGGTCGACCTCCGGCGTGGATGTCCCGCCCGTGATCCCTATGCGCGCCTTGCCGGCCAACCAGTCGCGGTAATCGGCCTCCAGCTCGTCGGCATCGGCGACGTGGATCGTCTCCTCGCACACTTCGCGGCACTTGACGGCCAGCTCCTTGGTGTTCGAGCTGTTCTTGCCGCCCACCACGATCATGGCGTCGACCTCTTGGCCCAGCGCCACGCTGTCGTCCTGGCGGGTCAGGGTCACGGGGCATACGGTGTTGACCACGCGCAGGTCGTGGCATCGGCGCAGGCAGAAGGCGGCAAACTCCTCCAGCTTGTGGGGCAGGATCGTGGACTGGCTGAGGACGCCGATCTTCTTGGTGCGCGGCACGCGCTCCCAGGTGGATCGGTCCATGTCATCCACCACGACGTGCTTCTCGCCGGCGTACGACCGCACGCCCTTGACCTCGGGATGGTCTTCATGACCGATGATGCAGACGGTGTAGCCCGCCTCGGCCAGCTCCTTCGCGGCGCGCTGCGACTGGATCACCCAGGTGCAGGTGGCGTCGATCACCTCGAGGCCGGCTGCCCCCTTGACCTTCTCGAACTCGCCCCTGGGAACCCCGTGGGCGCGGATGACGAGCGTCCCGCCCTCGACCTCGTCGGCCAGGTCGGCAGTCCTGATCCCTCGGTCGGAGAGGTCGGCCTTGATGCCGGGGTTGTGGACCAGCTGGCCGAGGGTGGTGACCTCCTTGCCCTCCTGCCGCGCGTGCTTGGCCTTGTCGATCGCCAGCCGCACGCCGTAGCAGAAGCCGGCGCGCTCCGCGATGCGGACCTCGGGTCGAGTGGCGGTGGTCATCGGTCTAAGTGTATCGGGCATGGCCGATCACCTCAGCGCGGCACCATGGCTTGGCCACACACTGCACGGCATGCGGGAGCGCGACCCCGATCCATACGCCGTCCTTCGCATCCGGCGCAACGCGGGTCGTGCGGAGGTGGCTCGCGCCTACCGCTCGATGGCCAAGCAGCACCACCCCGACCTCCCGGGCGGCGGCGCGGAGGCGATGGCCAAGGTGAACTGGGCGTGGCACGTGCTCTCCGACCCCGCGCGGCGAGCGGCGTGGGATGCGGCGCACGGGGGAGTTGCCACCGGTCACTGGGCGCCCAGGCCCGAGGCGCGTGGCCAGCACGTGCGGCCGGTGGCGCCGGGCGAGGGGTCGAACGCCACCTGGACCGGCTGGGCGGAGTATCGGGCCGAGGCGATGCGCGACGAGCAGGCCATGGCCGGGCTGAGCCTGGGCTGCATTGCGCTGGTGCTGGTGGTGGCGCTGCTGATTCTGTTCGTGCTGCTGGCGGGACTGGCGTCCACGATGCCTCGCAATCCCGACGCGGTTCAATCGGAGGAGGCGGTAACGACGGCGGCGCCGTGAGAGGGGCCGCGCTGGCCGGGCGTCAGCACACGGGGTGCTACGACCGACAGTAACTGGCCGATGCGGTGCTCCAGGAGCACGCACCGTGCTGCCGGAGCACTGATCCGGGCGGAACACGCCGCTTGAAGCACCCTCAGTGCTGCGGGCTAGTCCGCCTCGACGATAGGGGCGCTCAACGTTCCGCCCTGGTCGGCCGGCAGCAGCGCGGCGATCTCGCGCATGATGCGAGTGGTCGCCTCCTGGAGCGCGGCGCGGTCCAGGCTCCCATCGGAGAGCGGCGAGAGTGTGAAGGGCCGGCCGATGCGGATCGCCACCCGCGATCGTCGCGGGATGCTGCGGCGGCCGGCGAAGATTCGGTGCGTGCCCGCGATCCCGACCGGCAGCAGCGGCACGCCAGCCCGCATGGCGAGCAGCGCCGCGCCGGCGCGCCCATTTCGAAGCTGACCGTCGCGGCTGCGAGTGCCTTCCGGAAAGAGGCCGAGCGCGCGGCCGGACGCCAGTAGTTCGAGCGCGATCCGCTGGGCGCCGCGGTCCATCTCCCCGCGACGGATGAAGAAGACGCCGGACTGCCGGGCCAGCCAGCCGACCAGCGGCCAGCCGCGGATCTCGTTTTTGGCCATGAAATGGATGATGCGTCTGGTCTGGTGGCCCACCGCCCAGCCCAGGAACGGTGGATCCAGGTTCGAGCAATGGTTGCTGACCAGGATGTAGGGCCCGATGCGGGGGGCATGCTCCAGGCCCTCCACCCGGCCGGGCCCGATCAGCCACAGCAGCCAGCTGGTCAGCACCGCCCCAGGGTGGAAGAACCAGGTCCGCATCAGCGCGCCGCCGGCAGGTGAGCCACGATGGCCTCGACGCTGGCGTCCACTCCCAGCTCGCCGGTGTCCAGGACGAGCGCGCCGGCCGCCTTGCGCAGCGGGGCAACCGGGCGGCCGGTATCGGCGAGGTCGCGCTCCTCGATCTCGGCCAGGTACCGATCCAGCCGGTCGGGGCGACCCATCTCCGCCGCTCGCCGCGCTGCGCGCACCGCGGCGCTGGCCGTCAGGAAGACCTTGAGCCTCGCGTCGGGCAGGACCACGGTGCCGATGTCGCGGCCGACCATCACCGTCTCCCCACGCCTGGCGGCCCGGCGCTGGACCCCCAGCATCGCATCTCGCACGGGGGGGTGCCGGCTTACCGAGCTGACCGCCCGATCGACGCGGGGCGCGCGCGACTCGTCGGTCACGTCACGGCCGTCCAGCAGGACCGTCTCGCGCCGATCGGTCTGGTCGGCCCGCGGTCGCCGGACATCGATTCGTACCGCCTTCGCCAAGCGGCCAAGCGCCTCGCCGTTCTCGGGGTCGATGCCACGCTCAAGTGCCGCAACGGTGAGGGCGCGATACATCAGGCCCGTGTCGACGAAGTTGGTGCCGATCCGGCGCGCGAGCTCGAAACCGATCGTGCTCTTCCCCGATCCCGACGGGCCATCGATCGCGATCGCCAGCGGTGCACGCCTGCCGCCGCGGGCGGGCTTGGGGCGGGCGGTCGGCGTGCGGCCGGCCAGCGCTGCGATCTCAGCCGGGGTCAGCGGTCGCGACTGGCCCTCGCGCAGCCCCGTCAGCGCCAGTGGGCCGAGGCTGGTGCGGACGAGTCGCTTTACGCGCAGGGCCACCGCGCCGAGGATGCGGCGCACCTCCCGCTTGCGGCCCTCCGCGACCCGTACCCGGAGCCAGGTGCCGGTATCGCCGGGCCGGCGGGCGACCTCGCGTGGTGGGACGGCCCGCTGGACGCCCAGCAGGCGCGCCGGCCCATCCTCCAGCTCGACGCCGTCGAGCAGGGCGGCCAGCTCGTCGGGGTGTGGCGGCCGGTCGACCAGGACCGCGTACTCGCGCTCCATCCCGTAGCGGGGGTGGAGGACCCGGTTCGCCCACTCGCCGTCGTTGGTGAGCACCATCAGCCCCTCGGAGTCGACGTCCAGGCGCCCCGCCGGCCAGAGGCGCAGCCCGGCGGCACCCGGTGCCTCGTGGAGCAGGTGGACGACCGACCGCCGGCCGCGCTCGTCACGGGCCGACGAGAGGTAGCCGGCTGGTTTGTGCAGCGCGAAGTGGACGACCTCCTGCGCCTGCCCGACCGGCCTGCCATCGACCTCGATCCTGTCCGTCGCCGGGTCGGCCGACTCGCCCACCTGGGCCACCCGGCCGTTGACTACGACCCGACCGGTGGCGATCAGCGATTCTGCCGCTCGTCGCGACGCGACGCCGGCCTGGGCGAGCAGCTTCTGCAGTCGCTCAGCCGGCATCCGCCGGCTCCGGCGGCACCGGCTCCGACGACACCGGCTCCGGCTCCGGCGGCGCGGCGGCGAGCTGCGCCCCCGCCTCCTCGAGCGCGGTGCGCGACGCGAGGGCTGCCGCCTCCGATGAGAGCGGCGGCAGGTCCTCGAGCGACGTGAGCCCGAAGCGCTCCAGGAACGTGAACGTCGTGCCGAACAGCATCGGCCGCCCCGGCGTGTCGCGCCTCCCGACCTCCACGATCAGCCGCCGGTGCAGGAGCGAGCGGATCACGTAGTCCGAGTCGACGCCGCGCACGCGATCCACCTCCGCTCGGGTGCACGGTTGGCGGTAGGCGATCACCGCCAGCGCTTCGAGCGCGGCTGGGCTCAGCCGTGCCTCCTCGCGCGCCGCATAAGCCGCCAGGCGGTGCCCGACCTCAGGGGCGGTGACCAGCTGCCAGGCATCGTCGGAATGCTGCAGACGCAGGCCGCGGCCGTCATCGGCCAGCTCCTCCGCCAGGCCGGCCAGCGTCGCCTCCGCATGGACCCGCGGCACGCCGCCCAGCTCGGCCAGCTCGGCGGTGGTCAGCGGCCGCTCGGCGATGAAGAGCAGGGCCTCGTAGTACGGGCCAAGCTCGTCCGCCTGGGTCACGAGACCGGCTTCCCGGGCATGGCCCGGATCAGGATCGGGCCGAACAGCTCCTGCTGCTCGACGCGGGCCTCCTGACGACGGACCAGCTCCAGCAGGGCCAGGAAGGTGACCGTCACCTGCGTCCGCGAGGTGCAGGTAGCCAGCACCCGCTGGAGGAGCACCTTGCCGGCGCTGCCCATCGCGGCGCGCAGGACCGCGATCTGCATCGCGATCGTGATCTCGCGCGGCACGACCTCGGGCGGCGGCGCTTCCGGCTCCGGGATCGCGGCCAGCAGGTCGAGCACCTCGCTCAGCAGGCGCGGCGACAGCGGCGGCGCGGCCGCCAGCGGCAGGTCCGACTCCCTCGGCTCGCGACGGTAGGCGGGCGCCGCCAGGTCGCGCTCACCGAGGTGGCGAGCGACATCGCGCAGGGCGCGGTACTCGACCAGCCGCCTCCGCAGCTCCTCCTCGTCCGGCTCATCCTCGGCCGTCACCGCGGCCGGCAGGGGCTCCCCAGGCAGCATGCGTCGCGACTTGAGCAGGATCAGCTGCGAGGCGATCGCCACGAAATCGGCGAGCTGGGCGGGATCGAGCGGGTGGTTGGCCAGGTGGGCCACGTACGCATCGGCCAGGTCGGCGAGGGGCACGGTGAGCACATCGAGCTGGCGCGACTCGATCAGGCGCAGCAGCAGGTCGAGCGGCCCGGCAAAGACCTCCAGGCGCACCTCGAAATCCGCCGGCGCGAGCGGTGACGGCGCCGCGCCGGGGTCGGGCTGGATCGGGATCGGCTCGAGAGGCATCGGTCTAGGATGCCTCGTCGGCCAGGTGGAACGCGGTCGCCAGCGCGCTGTCCGAGAAGGGGGCCGAGCCGCGAATGAACGCGACCGTGCGTTCGGAGCAGCCGGCGGCCCGCGCGGCGTCGGCTGACAACCCGGCGTGGTGCAGGTAGAGATGGAACGGATGGCGCCACGATTGCGGGTCCGGCGACGCCAGGCGCGCGAGATTGCGCGGCGCGAACGCCTCCAGCAGCACGCCCGCCACGCGATGCCACAGGCGCAGGCGATCTCCCTTGGCGGCATCGTGCAGGAGCGCGGCCGCCAGCAGGTCCGGGTCGTCGTGGCCGGCCGCCAGCAGGCGCCGCGCGACGTCCAGGCCGTGCCGCCGATCCGCGACCGGCATGGAGGCGAAGAGCGGCCAGGCGGCGTCCGGCAGCATCCGTCGCGCGAGCTCCGCCTCGTCGGGCCGAACACGCGCCGTCAGATGCCCGATGAACTGCCCGACCCTATGCACCGGTCAGCAGCCCCGTGATCCATCGGGCGGCACCGAAGAGCCAGTCGAGCGGCCCGGACCCGCCGCCGTACGAGAGCACGATCAGCAGCAGCAGGGCCAGCACCCCATAGGTGGCGTAGCGCTGCACGGCGAAGGCGGTGCGCGGCGGCAGGAAGGGCAACACCAGGTTGTAGCCGTCCAGCGGCGGGATGGGGAGCAGGTTGAAGAGGCCGAGCGCCGCGTTGTAGAAGACGATCGAGAAGAGCAGCCCGCCGACGAAGCCCGAGCCGGCACCGATCAGCCCGCCGAGCTCGAGCGCGCGGAAGACGACGGCGAAGGCCGTCGCGACCACCAGGTTGGCAAGCGGCCCGGCGGCCGCCACGTAGGCCATCCCGATCCTGCCCGGTCGCAGCGCGTAGGCGTTGACCGGCACAGGCCTGCCCCAGCCGAAGCCGGCCAGTAGAAAGAAGATCGCGCCTACCGGATCGATGTGCGCCGCCGGGTTCAGGCTGACGCGCCCCAGAGCGCGAGGCCGGTGATCCCCCAGCTGGTCCGCCACGACGGCGTGGCTGAACTCGTGGAAGGTGATGCCCACCACCAGCGCGATCACGATCGCCAGCAGCTGCGGGAGCGAGATGTTGCCGAACAGCATCAGCCTAGCTCGGGGACGAGGTCCGGCAGCAGCTCACGGAGCAGGCTCACCAGGCGCGCCGCGCCGATAGGCCCCATGGCGAGCACCTCCTCGTGGTTGACCTCGCCCTCCATGTCGGGGGTCGCTTTGTTGGTGATCAGGCTGAAGCCGAGCACTTTCACCCCCATGTGGCGCGCCACCAGGACCTCGTGGACCGTCGACATGCCGACCGCATCGGCACCAAGCTGGCCGAGCATGCGGAGCTCCGCCCGCATCTCGTAGCTCGGTCCAGCGAGCATCACGTACACGCCTTCGCGCAATGTAACGTCGCCGCGCTCGGCGGCCGTCCGCGCGCGCGCCCGCAGCTCGACGTCGAAGGCATCGGTCATGGGCACGAACCGCGGGCCGAACCTGTCCAGGTTGGGTCCCCTCAATGGGTTGTCGCCGGAGAGGTTCATGGCGTCCGCGATCAGCATCACGTCGCCGGGCTCGAATGCGGGATTCACGCCACCCGCGGCATTGGTGAGGACCAGCGTCTTGATCCCCAGCGAGAGGCAGGCGCGCAGCAGCAGGGTCGCCTGGCGGTGGCTCCAGCCCTCGTACGGATGCGCTCGCCCCGACAGCAGCAGGATCGGAGTCCCGTGGGCCTGCCCGCAGATCAGCTCACCGGCATGGCCCGCAACTTCGGACGGAGGCACGTGCGGGATGTCGCCATAGCGGATCCGGACGCGGGGCTCGGGGGCGAGCAGGTCGGCCACGCCGCCCAGCCCGGAGCCCAGGATGAAGGCGAGTCGGGGTTGGGCGAGCGCCGGGACGGTTCCCAGTCGTTCGCGGACAAAGGCCGCGGCCTCGTCGATACGGCGTTCAAGCTCCTGCCCGTAGAGCCCGTCGGGCAGTGCGCCCCGGCGGACCGGCTCCACCCTACATGCGCTCCAGGAGCTCGCGCTTCTTCGCCTCGTACTCCTCGGGCGTGATCAGCCCGCGGTCCCGGAGACCGGCCAGGCTCTCCAGCGTGGCCGCCAGCTTGTTGCTCGAACCCTCATTGCCTTGGCTGCTGGCAGCGGACGCCTCTGGCACTGGGGTCGAGCTCGGGGCCTCGGCGACTGCCGGCGCCGATTCGGCGCGCACCTCGGAGACGCGGTCCGATCCGGCCCGCGGTGGCATCGGGTCCGCGCGCTGCATCTGCGGCGAGGCGGCGGGGCGTTGCGAGGGCGGCGGGGCCAGCTCGGGGCGCTCCAGGCGCTCCTTCTGGTTGAGCATCGCGATCTTGAACTTCACCGGCTCGGCCAGGAAGTAGTAGTCCTGGATGGCCACCGAATCCTCGGCGGCGGTCATGATGTCGAGCGTGCCGTAGTCGAAGATGCGGCCCAGCCAGCTCTGGGTCAGGTGCGCGTCGTTCACCTTCTCCAGGCTGGAGTCGCCCATCTCCTTGTTGAAGATGCCCTCCGCCTTGATGATCCGGCGAGTGGTCACCAGGTACTCCTGGTTGCGCCAGCCCCAGATCACCAGACCGATGCGGGCCAGCGCCACGATCAGGACGATCAGCAGCACCACGGTCAGGATGCCGTCGAGCTGCTCGCCTCCCACGTTCTCGTTGGTGCCGACCCACAGCAGCAGGGCGAAGGCGATGATGGCACCGATGACCCAAGCCCACGTCTGGCGCAGGACGGCGAACCAGTGCTGCCGGCTCTCGAAGACGACCTCCTCGCCGCGGCTGAGGAGGTTCCTGGCGTAGCTGCTCATCTTGAGGTGCTCTCGCTGCTCAGGCTCGTGGATGCGCCCGGGTGTACACCTCGCGCAGGCGCTCTCCGGTCAGGTGGGTATAGAGCTGGGTGGTGCTGATGCTAGCATGGCCAAGCAGGGTCTGGACCACGCGCAGGTCGGCGCCGCCCTCCAGCAGGTGGGTCGCAAAGCTGTGCCGAAACGTGTGCGGCGAGACGTGTCCGACCACTCCCGCGGCCTGCGCCCAGCGCCGCACCAGGCGGTAGACCGATTCCCGTCGCATCCGCTCACCGCGCTGGCTGACGAAGGCCGCCGGCGTCGGCTTGCCGGCCGTCCAGGCGGCGCGCGGACCCTCCAGGTACCGATGCAGCCGCTCCCGCGCCGGCTCCCCCATCGGCACGCGACGCTCGCGGTTCCCCTTGCCGATCACCCGCACCTGGAGACCTGCCAGGTCCACCCGGTCCGTGTCCAGCCCGGTCAGCTCGCTCACCCGCAGCCCGCAGGCGTAGAGCAGCTCCAGGATGGCGCCGTCGCGGATGCCGACCGCCTCGTCCGGCGGCGGCGCGTCCAGGATGCGGGCCACCTCGTCGGGATCGAGCACGTCGGGCAGGTAGCTCCCCGGCCGGGGCGCATCGAGCAGGCCGGCCACGTCGCGTTCGGCAAGCCCCTCGCGAAGAGCAAAACCATAGAAGCTGCGGATGGCCGCCACCTTGCGCGCCTGGGTGCTCGGCCGCCGGCCGGTTCTCCGCAGCGCGTTGACGAAATCGCGCACCGGCTCCGGATCGTGCCGCCAGCCGCCGCCGGCCGCCCGCGCGAACTGCGCCAGGTCACGGCGGTAGGCGGCCACGGTCAACGGCGAGAGGCCGCGCTCGACGCGGAGCTCGAGCAGGAAGGCGTCGATCGCGGCACCGAGCTCGTGATCCAGCGTCAATACGGGAGGCTCGAGGCCTTGGTGCGCAGCAGGTCGTAGAACGGCGTCGACCCGGTCGGCTCGATCAGCCGCAGCGGAACCGGCAGCGCCCGCACCTCGACCCGGTCGCCGTCGGAGATCGGCAGGTCCCACTGACCGTCGACCGAGAGCAGGGCGCCGGCCGGCGCATGCAGCAGGGTCAGCTGGACGACGTGCTCCTCGCCGGCGACCACGCTATGCAGCGGCGAGAGGTAGGCCGCCACCGGCGTGATGATCACGTTGCGCAGCCGCGGGTCGAGCACCGAGCCGCCGGCCGAGAACGAATAGGCCGTGGAGCCGGTTGGGGTGGCCACCACCACCGCGTCGGCCACGTAGGTGGCCATGTGGCTGCCGCTCACCTCGACCTCGATCTGGATCATGCGAACGCGGCCGCCACGCGTCAGCACCACCTCGTTCAGGCACGCGAATGCCTCCCGCGTTCCGTCGGTTCGGAACAGGGTGGCGCCGATTCGCAGCCGATCCTCCACGCTGTAGTCGCCGGCCACGACCTGGTCGAGCGCGCGCTCCAGCCCATCGGTCTCGACCTTGGCCAGGAAGCCGACCCGCCCCAGGTTGACGCCCAGTGCCGGCACCCCGCTGTCGCCGATCGCGCGGGCCGTCTTCAGGAAGGTCCCGTCCCCGCCCAGGACGCAGATCAGGTCCGTCCCCTGGCAGCTGGCGGAGATGGCGGCGTGATCCTCCGCGGCAGCCTCCCAGGCTTCCGCGCCGTGGCCCTCGCACCAGGCGCGGGCGCGCCGCAGGACGTCCTGCGCCTCGGGGTTGGTGGGGTTGTGGACGAGGCCGATGCGCATCTACGTCTTGCCCGGCATCTTGCTCGTCGTCTTGCCCGCAGGGCGCGTCTTGGCGCCGGGTCCGTTGGCGGCCAGCCGGGTCGCGATCTCCGCGATCTCGCGCCGCAGCGCGGCGATCTCCGACGCAACGTCGTCCTGCACGGCGGCGTACGAGCGATCCAGACCAGCGGCGATCAGGGCCCGCATCAGGCTCGACGGCGAGACGCCGCGGGCGCGCGCCGCCGTCTCGACCCTCGCCACCAGCGCGTCGGGCATCCGCAGCGACACGATCTGGCGCATCGTGTCGGGTGCTCCCTCGTGAATCAGGGGCTCGCCGAGGTCGAGCCCTTCGAACCCGACACTCAGCTGCTCGGCCTGCGGGTTGGCTCTCCGCTTTCTCATGCCGTCGCGCATCGTAATACGGGGTGTCATACGTCCGTCAGCCCGATGGTGCCGACACCGCATCGACCAGCTCTTCCCATGCCCGCGGCGGCAGCCCGGGCGGCGCGGTCAGGTGCGCCAGGAACTCGATATTGCCGTCGCCGCCGGCGATCGGCGAGCGGATCAGGTTGGCGGGCCCGAACCCACCTACTTCCGCGACCTCACCGAACTGAGCGAGCACCTCGCGATGCACGGCCGGATCGCTCACCACGCCACCGCGCGGCACTACGCCCTTGCCGGCCTCGAACTGAGGCTTGACCAGAGCCATGACCTGCCCGTCGGCGGCGAGCAGGCGCCTCACCGCGGCGAGGACCAGCCGGAGCGAGATGAACGAGAGGTCGAGCGTAGCGAGTTGCACTTCCTCGGGCAGCCGCTCGAGGGTGCGCAGGTTGGTGCGCTCCATACTCACGACCCGGGGGTCCTGCCGCAGCCGCTCCAGGAGCTGCGCACGCCCGACGTCGACGGCGTAGACGATCCTGGCGCCGCGGCCGAGCAGCACGTCGGTGAAGCCGCCGGTCGAGGCGCCGGCATCCAGGCAGGCCAATCCGGTGGGGTCGATCTCGAAGACGTCGAGCGCCGCCTCCAGCTTCGCGGCGGCACGACTGGCCCAGCGTGGGCGTTCCAGGACGCGGACGTCGGCGTCGGCGGCGACCAGCTGGCCCGGTTTCAGCGCGCGACTGGCGGCCCCGGCGAGCTCAACTTCGCCCGCCATGAGCATCGCCTGCGCCGACGCACGCGACGGCGCCAGGCCCCGCTCTACGAGCAACTGGTCCAGCCTGGTGCGCAGGCTCACCCCTGCGCGACGTCCTCGCTGGAGCCTTCCGCCCAGGCCTTCACCGCCCCGGCGAGCAGGACCATGAGCTCCGGCGCGTCCGCGACCGGGAGGCGGAAGGTGCCGATGCATCGGTCCGACTCCCAGAGCGAGATGACCACCAGGCTGGCCTCAGGATGCCAGGAGGCCTTCAGCGATCGCCCGCGGGCATCCGCGAACCAGCGGCTGCGAGGAGCGTCGAGGCCGATCACCTCTCCCACGCCGCGAGCGTGGGCCGGGCACCGGTCCGTGTCAAGAGCCGCCCGGCTGGCGCGGATGCCACACATAGTGGCATTACGACCGCCGAACGCCGCCCAACGTCCGTCTGGCGCGCTTTCTGCGGTCAGATCGCTACTCAGCGTGGCCAAACGACGGGCGAGCGGCCATATAGGGCCCTCATAGCGGCCGGCGGTGGTCAGAATGCCACCCAAGGTGGCACCTGGCCCAGCAGAGCGGGCGACGGCGCCAACGGACCTCTCACATGCGCTTCTGATGCGCGGTATGCAGCCGTCGACCGCGCCGACTTCTCATATGCGCATGGTGGGCGCGTTAGAGGCAGCAGGCAGCACTCGCGATACGGGATTGAGCACGGGATAGCGGCTGTTAGGCGACGAACTCCCCTTCGAATCCCTCTAACGCTGCTGTGGTGCGCGCCTGATAAGTCACGGCGGCCAGAGCGCCTTAGGCGGCGCCTATCTCCTCGGTGCGCGTCGCCGGAGGCGCGAGGTCGAGCGCCTCGCGGACCTGCGCCAGGATGCCTGCCGCGTCGATCCGTTGCTGCCGCCGCAGGTCGCCGACCGCGCCGTGGTGCACGAACCCCTCGTCCAGCGCGATCTTGAGCAGCGGCAGCCGGATCCCGGCCCGGTTGAGCGCGTCCAGCACCCCGTCGCCGAAGCCGCCCATCGCCGCCGACTCCTCGGCGCTGACGACCAGCCGCTTGCCGGCCGCGTGCTCCGCCAGCAGCGCCTCGTCGAGCGGCTTCGCCCATCGCGCGTTGATCAGCGTGACGCCCAGGCCGTGCTCATGCTCGAGGGCGTCAGCCACCTGGCACAGGCGCTGGACGATCGGTCCGAATCCGACCAGCAGCAGGTCCGCGCCAGTGCGCAGCACCTCGCCGCGCCCGATCTCAAGGGGGTGCCCGTGGCGGTCCGGCAGGTCCTCGCCGAGGTCTCGGGGATAGTGGAGCGAGATCGGGCCATCGTGGGAGAGGGCGGTCACGACGAGGTCGCGCATCTCCTGCTCGTCCTTCGGCGAGCCGATCACCAGGTTCGGCAGCGAGCGCTGCGCCGGCAGCGTGAACATGCCCTGGTGGCTGGTCCCGTCCTCACCGACCAGGCCAGCCCTATCGATCGCCAGCAGGACCGATGCGTCGTTCTGGCAGACGTCGTGGACGAGCTGGTCGTAGGCGCGCTGGCTGAAGGTCGAGTAGAGGGCGACCACCGGCCGCAGGCCGGCGAGCGCGAGGCCGGTCGCCATCGTCACCGAATGCTGCTCGGCGATCCCCACGTCGAAGAAGCGTGACGGGAACTGCTCGGCGAATCGGGCCAGGCCGGTCCCGGTGGGCATGCCGGCGGTGATGGCGCAGATGCGGTCATCGGTCCTGGCCAGGCGGACCAGCTCCTCGACGAAGGTCTGAGTGTAGGTCTTCGGCTTCTTCTGGACCGCCGTCTCGGCCGGAATCGGCTCCTCGGTCGGGTCGATCAGGCCCAGGTCGATCGGCGGCAGGCTGGCGCCATGGAAGCTCATGCTGTCCAGCTCGGCGGGGGCGTAGCCTCGTCCCTTCACCGTCTTGACATGGACCAGCACCGGGCCCGGCAGCGCGAAGGCGCGCTCGAAGGTCTCCTCCAGGTCGGTCAGGTCGTGGCCGTCCAGCACGCCGATGTAGGTGATCCCCATGTCCTCGAAGAAGCCGACCTTGGCCCAGGTGCGCTTGAAGCCCTCCTTGGCCCAGGACAGCAGCTGGTAGAGCGGGCCGCCGAGGAGCGGGATGCGCGGCAGGACGCGCTGGGTCACGGTCTTGGTCTCCTGGTAGGCGCGCGTCAGCCGCAGCTTGTTGAGCCGCGTCGAGAGGCCGCCGACCGACGGGCTGATGCTCATCTCGTTGTCGTTGAGCACGATCAGCAGCCGATGGCGGGTGTGCCCCAGGTGGTTCAGCGCCTCGAGCGTCAGTCCGCTCTGGAGCGCGGCGTCCCCCACCACCACCGCGATCCGCTGCCGACGCCCTCGGCTGGTGCCGGCCTTCAGGTCCCGCGCGATCGCCAGACCGATCCCGATGCTCACCCCGGTGCCGGCGTGGCCGCCGTCGAAGGCGTCGTGCTCGCTCTCGCTGCGGCGTGGGAAGCCGCCCACGCCATCCACCTGGCGCAGGGTGTCGAACTGCGTCGCCCGTCCGGTGAGCAGCTTGTGGGCGTAGGCCTGGTGGCCGGTGTCCCACACGATCCGGTCGCGCGGCGAGTCCATGGTGCGGTGCAGCGCGATGGCCAGCTCCACGGCGCCGAGCGAGCTGGCGAGGTGCCCGCCGGTCTGCTTGACGGTGCGGATCATCCGCTCTCGCAGCTCGCCGGCCAGCGCCTCGAGCTCGGTCGAGGACATGCCACGAAGCTGGGCGGGGTCTTTGAGAGTGTCGAGGATCGGCACGCGGCCCTCCTGCCGGGCAATGGCGGTCGAAAGTATAGGTCGCGACGCCGTCACCCCAGCTCCTTCTCAAAGAAGTACGAGGTCTTCTCGACCGCGTATCCCTCGCGCTGGTAGAACCGATGCGCCCGTTCGCGAGTGACCCTTGTCCCCACCAGCATCCGCCGACACCCACGCTCCACCGCCCATGTCTCCGCCGAGCGGAGCAGCTCCCGCCCGACCCCTCCCGAGCGGGCGGCGTCGTCCACCACCAGGCCCATCACCTGCGCGGAGAGCGGCGCGACCAGCGTCCGCCTCAGCTCGACGTGGATCCAGCCGACCGGCCGATCGTCGGCATCGGCCGCGACCAGCACCGCCGCATGCTCGTTGGAGCTGACGGTGCCCAGGCGTGTGAACAGCTCATCGGTCTCCACCGGATAGCCGAGCTGCCCGGCCAGGGTCGCCAGAATCGCGGCGTCCGCTGCGCGAGGCGCTCGAATAGTGGTCGCCGTGGCCCGCGCGCTCAGGCGTCGGCCTCCGCCGCAGCTTCCTCGACGGCGCCACGTCCGAGCTGCGTGATCGTCAGCTCGGCCGCGCGCAGCCGCGTCTCGCAGGCGGCGTGCAGCTCAAGCCCGCGACGGTAGAGCGCGATGCTCTCCTCGAGCGGCAGGTTGCCGGCCTCCAGCGACTGCACGATCCGCTGCAGCTCCCCAACCAGCTCGTCGAACGGGCGGTCCGCAAGCTCAGCGGGGGTTGCGTCGGTCACGGCAGGAGCTCCTCGCTCGGGGCGCCGGGCTCAGCCGCCTCGACGCGTGTGGAAAGCGTACCGCGCGCCACCGTCACCGTCAGCGGGCCACCCACCGGCGCCTGGAGCGGATCGCGCACGATCGTCCCGTCGGCGAGGCGCGCCACCGCGTAGCCGCGCTCCAGGGTCGCGGCCGGTGAGAGCGCGCGGAGGGAGTCCGCCAGCCCGGCCAGCGCCGCCAGCTCGCGGGCCGTCCGCGCGCTCACGGCGCGATGCCCGCGATCCACCAGCTCGGCGGCACGCTGCCGTGCAGCAGACACGTCCGGCCTGAGGCGTGCCAGGGCGCGCCCCTCCTCGGCCACGTAGCGCTTCTGCTCCGCCAGCTGCCCGAGCAGGGCGGCCGAGGCTCGGTCGCGCAGCCGCGCCACGATGGCGGGGAACTGGGTGGCGTCCGGGGCGGCCTGCTCGGCGGCGGCGGACGGTGTCGGGGCGCGCATGTCGGCGGCGAAGTCAGCCAGCGTCACGTCGCTCTCATGCCCGACGCCGACGATGATCGGCATCGGCGCGCCGGCCACGGCCCGCACCACCCCCTCGTCGTTGAACGACCACAGGTCCTCCAGCGAGCCGCCGCCCCGAGCCAGGATCACCACGTCGATCCTCTCGGCGGCATACACGCGCTGTAGCGCCCGCACGATCGCGCCCGCCGCCGTGGGGCCTTGCACGATCGTCGGCGACAGGACCAGCTCCGCGAACGGGTAGCGCCGCCGCATCACGTTGCCGATGTCACGCCACACCGCGCCGACCGGCGAGGTGACGACCCCGATCCTCCGCGGCCAGCGCGGCAGCGGTCGCTTGCGGTCCTCGCCGAACAGCCCCTCCGCGGCGAGCTTGACGCGGAGCGCCTCGTAGCGCTGGTGCAGGTCACCGGCGCCAGCCGCCGTGATGGAGGCCACGTACAGCTGATACGTGCCCTGGGGCTCGTAGCCGCGGACGCGGCCGTGGCAGATCACCTGCATGCCGTGCTCGGGACGGACTGTGGCCCGCGCCAGCTCTTCCCGGAAGATCACCGCCCGCACCTGGCTGGCCGCGTCCTTGAGCGTGAAGAAGCAGTGACCCGAGGGAGGGTAGGAAGGCTGGCTGACCTCGCCCTCGACCCAGACGTCGACGAGGGTGGCGTCGGCGTCGAGCAGGGCACGCACGCGGCGATTGAGATCGGAGACGCGCAGGATCCGCGGCGCGGCCGTCGTAGTGGCCGGCGCAGCGGCGGTGGGCACGGGCGCGGGCGGCGCAGGAGCTGCATTGGCGGCGTCGGTCGGCGCCTCAGGCTCGTCCACCGTCACCGGCACGTCCCAGAGGGTCGGCTGCTCGCGGCTCATCTCGTACCTGGCCCAGTACGGAGCGTGCTATATCGTGCGCCTTCTGCTTCGATTGGTGCTCCGTCAGCACTCCCAGTGCCTACCGATGCCCTGTTGAGGCGGAAGCCTGCCGGTTGTAGCGCCCGGTGTACTGGGGCAGACGGGGCAGACGCGGGGCGGGGATTCATCGGTCCTGAATGCCCTATTGGACGCGCGTGACGTACTCGCCGTTGCGCGTGTCGATGCGCAGGGTGTCACCCGCATTGACGAAGAGCGGAACCTGTACCACCAGCCCCGTCTCCAGGGTGGCTGCCTTCTTGGCGCCGGTGGCGGTATCGCCGGCAAAGCCCGGATCGGTCTGAGTCACCGTCAGGTCGACCGTGACCGGCAGGTCGACCCCCAGCACCTCGCCGTCATACATCGAGACGAAGACCTCCGTGTTGTCCTTCAGGTAGCGCGCGTCGTCGCCGAGCATCGCCTCGCGGACCGTGAACTGGTCGTACGTCTCGTTGTCCATGAAGTGATACGCGTCGCCATCGGTGTACAGGTACTGCACCTTGCGCTGGTCGACGCGCGCGCGCGGCCAGCGGGTGCCGGCCTGGAAGGTCCGCTCCACGATGTCCCCCCTGCGCACGTTCTGCAGCTTCATGCGCACCTGGGCGGAGCCACGCGCCATCTTGATGTGCGTCCAGTCCAGGACCTTCATGAGCTGGCCGTCGAGCTCGATGATGATCCCCTTCTTGACGTCGCCGGTGCTGATCAAATGCGTCTCTCCGTCGTCAGAATCGGTTGCGCCTGACAGGATAGGCGCTCGCCGCCGTCAGGGCTGGTTGTGCGGCTGTGCGGCTGTGCTGCACAGGGACCGATGACGGCGCGGGTTGCGCGGCTCAGAGCACCAGCAGCTCGCGTGGCGCGTTGGTCAGTCGCCGGGGGCCCGCATCGGTCAGGTGCACGTCGTCCTCGATCCGGATCCCGATCTCACCGGGGAAGTAGACGCCCGGCTCCAGGGTGAAGACCATGCCGACCTCCAGCGGGCGGTCCCAGTCCTTCAGCATCGGCGCCTCATGGGTCTCCAGACCGATGCCGTGGCCGAGCCCGTGGGCAAACGCCTCCCCCAGTCCCGCGCTCGCCAGATGCTCGCGCGCGATCCGGTCCAGCTCTGCACCGATGACCCCGGGCGCGGCGGCCTCGAAGGCAAGCTGCTGCGCCTGCCTGACAGCCTCGTATCGGCGCCGCGTCTCGGGTGAGGGCTCGCCGAAGAAGACGGTCCGGGTCATGTCGCTCCGATAGCCGTCGACCTGGCAGCCGAAGTCGATGAGCAGCGGTTCGCCCGGCGCAACCGCCACCTCGGAGGGGTGGCCGTGCGGCATGGCGGCGCGGGCGCCGACCAGCACCAGCGGCTCGAAGGCAAGGTCATCGGCGCGATTCGTTCGGAACCAGCCCTCCAGCTCCCAGGCGACCTCGCGCTCCGTCATCCCCGGGCGAACGATCGTGGTCAGGTAGGAAAAGCAGGCGTCGGTGAGCAGGCAGGCCCGCTCGATGGCGGCGAGCTCGTCAGCGTCCTTGACGAGCCGCAGCGCCGCCAGGGGCTCGTCGACGGGAACCAGCTCCAGGCCGGCCGCTTCGATCGCGGCCCAGTCGGCGTGGCTGAGCACCTCCGCCTCCGCGCCCAGCCTTCCTGCATTCCGCTCGCCAGCGACGGCGGGCAGCTCATTCTCGATCGGTTTGGACGTCCGGTGGACCTCCCAGCCGGGGCACTCGCCCTGCGCCTGCTCGACGTACCGTCCGTCGGCCAGGACCAGCTGCGCGTCGCGCGTGACGAGCAACGTCCCGGAGTAGCCGGAGGTCAGGTCGTCGCCGCGATGGGTGACGAACCCCGCCAACCAGCGCTTGCCGGCGGCGCGGCTGACCCACAGCCCGTCCAGCTCGAGCTCGTCCAGGATCGCCCGCGCGCGATCCAGGCGAGCCGCGGCCCGGACCGAGGCGGTCACGCCGGGCATTCCCCGTTCGCCTTGGCGATGTTGGCGTTGTGCCCGTCGAGGTCGGTCGCGAAGTAGTGCGAGCCGTCGCGCACGCCGTTCGGGCAGCCGGCCACGAAGTAGTAGTAGCCGGCCGCCGTGTCGGGCGCCGCGACGGCGGCTATCGACGCGATCCGTGGCGACGCGATCGGGGTCGGCGGGAGACCCGTCTCGCGATAGGTCTGGTAGCCGGTCAGCCCCTGGGGAAGCTCCACGTCGATTCCCGCTGCCGGGAGTGGCGGCCACCACTCGATCAGGCCCCAGTCGTCGACCGGCCGGGTCCCGAACTCAGCCGTGGCGAGGGCGTACTGGAGCGTCGGATCGGCCTGGAGCAGGCCAACGGTGCCGGCGTTGGGGTTGCGGATCCGGTTCAGGAAGACTCCGGCGATGAGCGGCCGCTCGGTGTCCAGCACCGCCTCGCGCTCGACGATGCTGGCCAGCCGCACCACCTCGTCGATGCTCAGCCCCTGCCCCGCGATCTGGTCGCGGATCTCCGGGGTGAGCCGCTCGCCAAAGGTGTTGAGCAGCCGCTCCATGATCTCCCGGGCCGATGCGTTGGCATCCAGCCGGTACGTGTCCGGGTAGAGGAATCCCTCCAGGCTGCGGCCGACCGGCAGGTCGGCCAGGAAGTCGTAGTTCCGCAGCAGGTCGACCGGCGGCGTCTGCGCCAGCGAGGCGAACGCCTCCAGGTTCATCGTCAGGTCAGTGGTGCCCAGGTACCCCACGATCTCCTCCAGGCGCCATCCCTCGCGGATCACGACCTCCACCTCCTCGCCGGGGACCTGGCGCAGGGCGGCCACGATCTGCGAGGGGCGGAGCGATGGCGACAGGTCGTAGGTGCCCGCGGCCAGCGTGCTCGCACGGTCCGCCTCCAGGACGGCGAAGTGGAAGGCCAGCCGGCTGGCGATCACGCCCTCTTCGAAGAGCAGCTGGCCGATCTCGGTGGCGCTGCTCCCCGGCTCGACGGTCACCGTCACCCGCGGCCCGTCGTCGCTCTTCGCCACGTCGTCGAGGGCGCCGGGCCGGTACCACTCCACGAAGTCCTGCACCACACCGTGCTCGATCGACCCCGGATGCTCCTCGATCCAGGTCATCAGGCCCGGGGCGAAGGCGAGGAAGCCGAGAAAGATCAGGACCCCGACGAGGGCGATGACGCCGGCGAACCACGCGATCAGAACCGCCGGCTGGAACGTCTGGCGGCGGCGAATCGGGCCCTCCCGCTGCTCGCGCAGCCGGCGGATCCGGGCGTTGCGTCGCTCGCCCGCGCCCCATTGCGGGTCCGGCGTTCGGGTCATTCGCTCTCCTGTGATGCGCCCGGACGGGCGATGGCGTCCAGATATTCTTGCAGGATGAGGCGGGCCGCCGCCGAGTCCAGCTCGCCCGACCTCCGGCTCGGACGTGAGCCGCCGGCAGCCAGACGCTCCCCCGCCTCCCAGCTGGTCAGCCGCTCGTCGACGTAGACGACCTCCAGACCGATGCCTCCGAGCCGCTCCCCGAACGCCCGCGCCGCGGCCGCCTGTCGCCCCTCGCTGCCGTCCATGTTGCGCGGCAGACCCAGCACGACGAGCGCAGCGTCCTCGTCATGGACGAGGCCGACGATCGTCTCGAGGTCCGCCGCGCCACCGCGACGCCGGATCGCCGGCCGCGCGAACGCCATCCCGGTCTCGGTGTCACCGACAGCCACTCCCAGCCGGCGGCTGCCGTGGTCCAGCCCTACGACGCGGCTCATCCGCTCGGAGCCGGAGCCGCCGAGCCGCTCGGTGATTCACCCACCGGCGCCGCGAGGTCGATCTGGATGCGCCAGTCGAGGCGCGGCACGCGGTCGACCCAGTCGGGCCACAGTCTGACCGTGACGTCGCCGAGCTCGTCCAGCGCAGCGCTCACCTCCTCGGCCGTCTTGCCGGCGGCGAGCTCGCGCAGCTGATCAGTGTCGATGTCGGGGGCCGCTTCGGCTCGCACGGTCACCTGGACACTGACCCCCAGGCCGTTCAGCGTCGCGGGCCCAAGATCGACAGCGATCGTCTCCGGCAGCAGGGTTGTGCCCGACGACGCCGCGTCGCCATCGGCCATAAGCTGCGCTCGAGCCTTGGCCTCGACGTCCGCGCGAAGTACATATGGAGCTGCGTAAGTCAGCGTCCCGCTCAGCTCGAACGTTGCCTGGCCTTGCGAGCCGACGAGCCCATCCGGCACGTCGATCACCGGCGCCGGCGGATCCATCGGTGGGTAGAGGCGAGCCGGATCCGCGGCCAAGACTCTGTCGAGACCCTCCTGAAACAGGGGCATCATCTGGGCGATGACCGCGTCCACGTCTTCCTGCTTAATGACCGGTAGGTGGTCCTCGGTCCCGCCGGCGGTCGCCTCGGGGTTGATGACACGCCGGCCGCGCTGGCTGGGAAAGCCCTGGAGGAATCGGTCGACGTTGCGATTCTCGACCGTGTCGATCGCCTCGGCGGCCACGTTGCCGCCCAGGCCGGCCACCTCCGCCGCCACCCCAACGCTGACCTGGCCCGGAACGATGCCGCTGCCGACGAGGTCGCCCGGCGGCGCCACCACGCGCTCGACGGTCGTGAAGAACACGTCGCCGCCGGCCGACACACGGGTGCCCTGTGGCACTTCGACGGTCACGTAGCTGTAGTTCAGGAACACCACCGAGCCGCCGGCCGGCGTGAGCACCGGCTGGTCGCCGGTCGCCGTTCCGGGCTGGGTGACCGATATGACACCTTCGTCCGGGCCCGGCACAACCAACTCAATGTCGTACCGAACTGGTCCGACCGGGACCGTGGCCGGCCGAATCGTGATGGTGGCGGCGGGCAGCACGGCCGCCAGCGCACCGCCTGCGAGCAGCAACAGGGCGACCAGGGCGCCAATCGCCGCGCGTGGCAGCTGACGCCGCACAAGGCGACGGGGCCGCGGCCGCAGCGGTTCCGGGGCGGGCGGTGGAAGGCGCACGGCCTGGGTCTCGTCGCCAGAGGATGCTGCTGGCTGCATCTGCGGCGGAGGCGCCAGCGCTGGCGGCGGGGCGGCCAGGACCGGCTCGCCGCGAACGACGTGGATAGGTGCGCGCCGCGGGGCAGCCGGCTCGAGCGGCACGGCACCGTCGGCATTGGCATCGCTGACCGAGGAGAAGGCGGGGATGCCCGCCTCGCCGGCCAGCGCGCGCGCGAACGGATCTGCGACCAGCACCACCTCGCGGCCCTCCTCGGCTGCCACCTGGGCCAGCAGGCGCAGCGCGACCGCGCTGGTCGTGGCCTTGGTGCGGCCCGAGGCGACGAGCACCACGCGGGGGGCATCGGTCTCACGCAGGCGGCGAACGACGGACGTGATCTCGTCGTCCGGCTCCAGGTAAAGCAGCTGCGACTCGGTTGCCATCGGCATTACAGCTGCATGGCGCGCATGGCGCGCCGCATGGCCCGCGCGCCGGGGGTCGCCTGGGCGTCCAGGATGAGCGCCTGGCGGGCGAGCGCCATCGGTGTCACATCCTGCTGGGTGGTCAGCGCGGCGGTCGCGTCCTGCAACCCGGTGACGTCGTCCGGGCTCAGCTCCGCGACCTGCGGGCGGCGCGCGAACGGCAGCCGGCGCCACCAGTCATCGTCGGCAAGAGCCTTCGAGATCTGCGGCAGCTGAGCGCCTCCCCCGCACAGGTAGATGCGACCGGGCAGCAGTTCGCCCTCGGCCAGGTCGCCGATCATCAGCTCCACCCCACGTCGCCAGACACCGGCGTCCTCGTCCAGCGCCGAGCCCAGATCGTCGCGCTCAACCGGCTCGGGCAGCGGGCCCTCGGCACCGGCCGCCAGCTTCAACTCCTCGGCACGCGCGAACGAGAGTCCGAAGCGCTCCGCCAGGCCCCTGGTGAAGGCGCGGCCGCCGAGCGCGACCATCTTGGTGCCGGCAATCCCGCCGTGCCGGACGAGTGCGACGTCGGTGGTGCCACCGCCCACGTCCACGAATACCGCGCCGGCATCACCGAGCTCGCCGGGGTCGAGGCAGGTGGCCACCGCGTATGGCTCGGCGATCACGCCCAGCAGCTGCAGGCCGAGCTGGTTCGCCACCGACTGCAGCGCGCCCAGGTGAACCATCGGTGCGAAGGCGTTGAAGACGGCAAGCTCCAGCTGCGCGCCGGTGAAGCCGATCGGGTTCGAGACCGGATACCCGTCGATCTTCATCTCGACGATGGCGGCGTGCACCAGCCGCACGTCGAGGCGCTCCACGCCGCTCTCCCACGCGATGCGCGACTCGGCATCGCCCAGGGCGTTGGCCTGCACCTGCTCGACGATGGTCTGCAGCTCCGCTTCGGTCAGGGCCGCGTGCGCATCCGCCCGGCGCACGGTGCTGACCGAGGTGGTGCCCTTCACGAGCTCACCGGCGATCCCGATCACCGCTGCCGACGGGCGCAGTCCGGCGGCCGCCTCCGCCTCGTCGAGCGCGCGACGGCAGTTGGCGACCACGGCATCAATATCGCTGACCGTGCCGGACTGCATGTGGGTCAGGCCCTGCCGCTGGCGGCCCGAGCCACGAACCACCCCCACGAGGCCGTCGTCCGACGGCTCGAGCACCACGACCAGCGCCTTGGCAAACTCGGTGCCCACGTCCAGGGCCGTGAGCGACGACGGTCCTGACGCATCGGTTGGGGCCTCACGGGAGCCCCGCAGGCGATCCAGGACGCCCCCCAGGAGCTGCTGCACTCGGCCTGCTTCCTCCTCAGCTCGACTCGAGGTGCTGCAGCGCCTCGAGCGCCAATCGAGCCGCTTCGCGCAGGGCCTCGTCGAGACGCGCTGCGTCCCGTCCGCCGGCCTGCGCCAGTTCGGCGCGTCCCCCGCCGCCACCGCCGATCAGCGCAGCCGCCGAGCGAATCACCGCCGCCGAGTCGAAGCCCTCGCCCACCAGGTCCCGGCTGGCCGCCACCATCAGGGAGGGGCCGCCCCCGTCGCCGGCGGCGACCGCCACGAAGCGCCCGGTCATGCCCCGTAGGTCGTCGGCCAGTCCACGCAACGACGCGGCGTCCGCACCGGGGTAGCTGGCGACGATCACCTTCGTGTCGCCGGCCTGCTGCGCTCCGGCCAGCGCAGCCGCCGCATCCAGCCGCAGGGCCTCCTGGCGCGGCGCGCGCCCGGCCTTCTCCTGCTCACGCAGCCGGGCCAGCAGGGCCTGGACGCGTTCGGGGACCTGCTCCTCCGCGCTGCCGACGAGCTTCGCCGCCTCGTGCAGCGCGTCAAGTCGCCGGGTGACCAGCTCGTCGGCGCCCTCGCCGGTGACCGCCTCGATCCGTCGCAGCCCGGCGCCGATGCTCGACTCGCCCACGATCCGGAAGTTGCCGATCTGGCCGGTGGCCGCCACGTGCGTCCCGCCGCACAGCTCCCTGCTGTAGCCGTCGACCTGGACCACGCGCACCAGCTCCGGCGCGTACTTCTCGCCGAAGAACATGTCGGCGCCGAGCTCCTGGGCCTCGGCAATGGGCATCTCGCTGGGCACCACCGCGGCGTTGCGCCGGATCTGGCCGTTCACGATCCGTTCCACCGCCCGCAGCGCCTCGCGCGGGGTGGCGCCTGAAGCGGGGAAGTCGAAGCGCAGCGCGTCCGGACCCACCCAGCTGCCCGCCTGCTTGGCCTGCTCGCCCAGCACGTCGCGCAGCGCGCGGTGCAGGAGGTGGGTGGCGGTGTGGTTGCGTGCCGCGGCCCAACGACGTTCCGAATCCACCCGAGCGGCAACCGCATCGCCCTCGCCCAGCTCGCCCTCCAGGAGACCGATGTGCACGATCGCGTCTCCCGCTCGTTGCGTG
>DASWIE010000031.1:0-20294 GCA_036397815.1 Candidatus Limnocylindria bacterium | reverse complement strand
CGTGGTTGGGATGGTGGTCGGTCCGCTGCCGCTCGCCCTGGCCGCATCGGCGCTGGCGTTCATGATGTCCGGGGTGGCGCCGATCCTGGACGCCCGGGCGCTGGAGACGGTGGTCGAGGATCGGAATCGGTACGGCCGGCTTCGCGTCTGGGGCTCCGCCTCGTTCATCGTCAGCGTCGTGCTCGTCGGCTGGCTGATCCAGTGGACCGATATCCACGCCATGTTCTTCGTGCTGGTCGCCACGCTGGCGGCGACGGCCCTGGTGGGGCTGGGGCTCCGCTCGCGAAACCTGGTCTCGCCGCTGCCCCATCTCAGCGGCCTTGCCCTGGTCCTGCGCAGCCCCTTGCTCCGGCGCTTCCTGCTGGCGATCCTGCTGGTCTGGAGCTCCTCGACGGCCATCAACGCGTTCCTCTCGATTCACCTGGTGGCCATCGGCGCGCCGGAGTCGCTGGTCGGCGCCTCCTGGGCGATCGGCGCCGCCGTCGAGATCCCGCTCATGCTCGCGTATCCCTGGCTCGGCGCTCGCATCGGCCTGGAGCGGCTGGTCCTGATCGGGGCGCTGGCATTCCTGTTGAGGGCCGTGGCGCTGATCCTGCTGCGCGATCCCGTACTGGCGACGCTGACGATGGCGCTTCACGGCGCGGGCTTCGCACTGCTGCTGGTGGGTGGCGTGGCCTATGTGTCGCGCCACGCTCCCGACGGGACGGCGGCCACGGCACAGGGCGTCCTGGGCGCAACCGTGTTTGGGCTTGCCGCGATCATTGGCCCCGGGATCGGCGGAGCTGTCGCCGAGCTGCTCGACATGGCAGGAATGCACGTTGTGGCCGGCCTGGGCAGTGGCCTCGCGTTGCTGGCGCTGGCGTGGACGCTCCGCGGAGACATCGGGACCGTCGAAGGCTCTCAGGTGATTCCCATGAACCGAACGTAGCCTGGTGCCATGCACCTCTTGGTAGTCGAGGACGATCCGAAGCTCGGCCGCCTGTTGGTCCGCATGCTCGGCGACGAGCGCCACCTGGTCGAGCTCACCGCATCGGGCCATGAGGCGCTCGAGATCGCGGAGGCCGGCAGCGGGATCGACGCCATGATCCTGGACATCGGCCTGCCTGATCTGCCAGGGACCGATGTCGCCCGCCGCCTGCGGGTTCCGGTCGAGTCATCCGTCGTCGTGGTGCTCGGGCTGGCGCTCGGGTCGGGGCTGGCAGCCAGAACGCTGGCGGCGCCCCAGGTGGTGAGCATCCCGGCGATGGCGAGGCCGGCCAGCGCGGCCTTCACCCGGGACCGCGATCGGGACCGGGGTGGCGTCTCGGCCACCGGGGCCAGGTAGTTCTGCGTCGGGTCCAATTCTGTGTCTCCTTTCAACGTGTGGTGGTGGAACGACGCCCCTCAGGTTCGTACCCGCGCCTTGGAGGGTCATGAGAGTTACTAGACACGGCTCCCATGAGGCTCCCAGACTCCGGAGGCACAGTTGCGACGTACCAGGCCACTTCACGAAGGGCTCCCAAATGCAACCCACGCAATCCACACAGTCGATGCAGCTCGACGACGACGGCGCGCCGGTCGGGCGCCTCCTCACCCGCCGCGAGGCGCTGGCCCTGCTGGGCACGACCGCCGGAGGCGCGATCCTGGCGGCCTGCCTGCCCGGTGCGACCGCCACGCCCGGCACGGGCGGCAGCTCCGCGTCCGCAACCGCGAGCGCGACCGGCATCGCGGTCGCCGTTCCGTCCTGCATCGTGCGGCCGGAGCTGACCGAAGGACCGTACTTCGTGGACGAGAAGCTCAACCGATCGGACATCCGCGCCGACTCCGCCACCGGCGAGCAGCGCCCGGGAGTGCCATTCGCGTTGGCCTTCGCCGTGTCGCGCCTCGACGGGAGCACCTGCACCGCCTTCGAGGGCGCACTGGTCGACGTCTGGCACTGCGACGCCCTGGGCGAGTACTCCGACGTGCAGGCCAACGTGGGCCAGGACTGGCTTCGCGGCTACCAGGTGACCGATGCCAGCGGCGCCGCCTCCTTCACCACCATCTACCCCGGCTGGTACCAGGGGCGTGCCGTCCACCTCCACTTCAAGATCCGGACCGATGCGGGCGCGGACGCCGGCCTGGAGTTCACCTCACAGCTGTTTCTTGACGAGGCCGTCACTGCTGCGGTCTACGCGCGGGATCCGTACGCCAGCAAGGGGCCGGCCGACGTGCCGAACGGCTCGGACGGCATCTACAACCAGGGAGGCGACCAGCTCCTGCTCACTCCGGGAGCGCAGGGCGACGGCTACACAGCCACGCTGGAGATCGGCATCCAGGTCGCGTAGGAGCGCGTTCCCGCTAGAGGCCTAGCACCTCGGCCAGCCACGTGGCCCGATCGGTCCGGGCGGCGTCGTTCAGCTCGTGCCCGGCCTCGTACTCGCGCACGTCCGCGTCACCGCCGATGGCCGCGGTCAGGTCGGCGACCACGTCGGGAGGGACGTAGCCATCGTCGCTGCCGACCTGCAGCAGCACCGGTCGCCCGGCGAGCTCCGGCAGCCAGGTCACCGGGTCGAGGGACGCCATGCCGCTGGCGTACGCCTCGTCCGACTCCTCGAGCTGCCAATAGGCCACAAACCAGTCGGCCCAGCGGGCTGTGGGGGCGAGCATGGCCAGGGCGGCGACTCCGGGATCGGAACCGGCGGCCAGGGCGGAGTACATGCCGCCAAAGTCATGGCCGACCAGGGCGATGCGCACGGGGTCCACGTCGGCTCGGCCCCGAAGCAGTTCGAGCGCCCGATGGACCATGACCACCTCCGCCTCGACGGCCTGGCCGTCGGACGCTACGGATGTCGGTGGCTGGCTCCATGGCAGCGTGCCCTGGACGAGCAGCGAGACGACGCCCCGTCCCGCGAGGGCGGTGGCCTCGTCCAGGAACTCGGTCCGATTGGAGGTCGGGGAGCCGCTCTCCAGCCAGTGGAACCAGACGATCGCGGCGCCGCTCCCTCCGGACTGGGGCTCGAGCAGGTAGGCATCGGTCTGGCCACCCGTGCCATTCTCGAAGGCCAGATCGGTCACGCTGACACCCGCATTCGTCGCCGTCGTGCGGACCTCGACCGCGGGGGCGCCGCTCTTCTGGCTGACGAAGCGCGACGGATCGGGGCTGGAAGCGGCAGCGCTGCTGCTGGTGGCGGACACGGGCGGCTCCTGTTGCGATGGCGTGGAGTAGGAAGTGGCGCAGGCCGCGTGCGTCAGGGCCAGGGCCAGGGCCGGCAGGCAGGGACCGGCTCCGTGCGTGCGCGCAAGGTTCATCTGTCAGTGGTACGCCGCCGCCGCGCGATGGGTTCAGGCAAGCAAAAGGCCCGGCGATTGCCCGCCGGGCCTTGTCGGAAGGATCGCGCTAGCGTCGCGTGCTGAAGCAATCGCTGCAGTAGACGGGCTTCGAGCCGGTCGGCCGGAACGGAACGCGTGCCTCGCGGCCGCAGCCGTCGCAGGTGGCGCTGAACATCTCGCGCGGGCCGCTGTTGTAGCCGCCGTAGCTGGATCCACCGCCGTAGCTGGACCCGCCGCTGTAGCTGCCACTCTCGCCGCGGGCTGCCTTCTTGGCGGCGCGGCAGGTCGCGCAACGGCGCGGCTCGCTGAACTGCCGGTCGGCATAGAACTGCTGGTCCGACGCGGTGAACGTGAACTCCTGGCTACAGTCGACGCAGCTCAGGATCTTGTCGGTGTATGACGTTGATGCGTACAAAGAGAAACTCCTTCTCGTGCGACCTCAGCGAACCTATCTCGCCGTAAGCCGTTGAGAGGAGTGATCGTGGTGTCGCGGTAATGTGGCCCCGTTTTCGGGGCGTTGCTGACCCAGCGTACCACATCCGCGCGGAACGGGTGCGGGACGACCGCCAGGGTCCATCCGAGTGCGCGGGACCCCGCCAGAGCAGCACGGGGCGTGCTGTAACCGACACTCCACGCGCGTGAACTGTCACCGGTAGGCACGCACAGTACTGCCGGCGCGCATTCAGGCCCAAAGAAACGTCGGTTGTAGCACTCGGGGTACTGTGGCCCGCCGTCAGCCGCCAATTGCACCAGCCTAGAAGTCGCGACGACCGGCGAAGTGCTCCGCCACTTCAGGGCGCGCTCGCTGGTAGACGGCGATGCGCTGGCCGCCCGGCGCCTTGAACGAACAGCACGGTCCGTGTGGGATCTCGAAACTCCGCTGCCGCTGCCAGCCGCGAGACTCGAGATCGTCCAGGGCGCGACCCAGGTCGGCCACCCGGTAGACGAGCACCGGTCGCTCACCCTCCAGGTGGTCGGCCAGCAGGATCTGCGGCGGTTCGGGGGTAAGCTCGATCATCGCCACCCTGGTGCCCATCGCCTCCACCGCGAAGGTCAGTCGCCCGCCCAGGACCTCGGTGAAATAGGTGAGGTCGGCGGCCACATCGTCGCTGGGCATGTACACGAAGTCGAGCTGCTCGAAGGCTGATGCCACCTCGTCATCATGCGCCGCCCCCACGTAACGCGGTCCGTATGACGAGTACTGACGACACGCGCCAGGAGGACCCTCCATGTCTGAATCGACACCCGCTCGCCCCCGCTTCCACAGCTGGCAGCCGGCCGTCGCGTTGCTGGCCAGCCTGATGCTCGTGCTTGCCGCGTGTGCGGCGGCCACCACCGCGACCCCCTCCGAAAGCGAGGCCGCGGTTGAATCGACGCCCGCGCCGGAGTCGGAGGCGGCCGAGCCGTCCGAGAGCGAGGCCGCGGCCGGGGCAGAGCTCACGGTGAGCGAGACGAGCGCCGGCTCCGCGCTGGCGGGCGAGGGCGGCATGACGCTCTACACGTTCGACAACGACAGCAACGGCGAGAGCAGCTGCTACGAGGGTTGCGTCACAAACTGGCCGCCGTTCGTGGTCGACGAAGGTGCGGAGGCAACCGCTGGCGAGGGGGTGACCGGAGACATCGGCACGACCGCCCGCACGGACGGCACCACGCAGGTGACGTACGACGGGTCCCCGCTCTACTACTTCGCGAGCGATTCGGCCCCGGGAGACGCGACCGGCGACGGTGTCGGCGGCGTCTGGCACATCGCCGTTCCCTGACGCACGTCGCAAATTGGTGGATAAGTCTCTCGACTCGCGTCGTCATCGGGCGGACACTGGGTGACCAACACCCCCAGGAGAAGCCCGATGAACGACGACGAGATGGTCCAACGCCTACGCTCGCTGTATGAGGCTGGCGACCCCGAAGCGTTCGCAAATGCGACGTACGAGATGGCAGCCGAGGACATGGTCCAGGAATGGCCGCAGTCGGGTGAGCGGATTCGCGGCCGCGACAACATCGCGGCGGTCAACCAGAACTACCCGGCAGGTTCCGGGACGAGCCCCAAGGCGTCGCTGCGGCGCATCCTGAAGCCAGGGGACGCCTGGGTCATCGAGAGCGTGATCGACTACGGCGACGGGATCCCGGTCAGCGCCGTCTCGATCATCGAGACCAAGGATGGCAAGCTCGTTCGCCAGACCGATTACTTCGCCAATCCGTTCGACGCGCCCGCCTGGCGCAGCCAGTGGGTCGAGAAGATGGAGCCGGTCAGCGTCGGCTGAGTTCAGCCCGCAGCGATCAGCGCTCTGCCTGACGCCATGGACCGATGCCGGCGATCCGCTCGACGCGGATCCGGGTCACCCACCCAGGCGGCGGATTGGGCATGGCGGGAAACACGACACCCGGCCCGAGATACGTATACGCCAGCCGCTGGAGGAGCTCAGCCGCCCCTCCAGCGGTGACCGTTGCGGTGCCGTGCACCACCAGGTACTCGCGGAGCCCCCACTCGTTCACCCGGTCACCCTGGATCGAGAGAGCGATCCGAGGATCGCGACGCAGGTTCTTGAGCTTGCTCTGATCCGGCAGCGTGCCAAGGACGATCTCGTCGCCGTCGAGGCCCACCCACGCGAGGCTGACCTGGGGACGCCCGTCCGGGTCGATCGTCACGAGGTGCGCGACTGCATCGGACTCGATGAGCTCTCGCGCGGTCGGGGGCAGGGTGTAGCCCATGGTGCGCAGCCTAATCGGGAAAATCGGGTTCGGACCGGAACGTGGATTCCATCGCTGGCGCCTCGTGGACGGCCGCATGGCGCAGCAGGCCCGACCCGGTGTTCGTGAACGAGTGCCACGAGTCGGCCGGGACGATCACGACGTCGCCGGCCTCCGCGTCGAGCTCGACCTCGTTGACGCGGTAGCGTCCCTGCCCGTCGAACAGGACAAAGATCTCCGCGTACGGGTGGGTGTGCTCGGGCGGCCCGCTACCGGGCACGATCTGCGAGTGGAAGATCGACGTTCGCAGCCCGTGCTTCGCCCCCTCCAGGTAGCGAAGCGCGCCCCCGTCTTTGGTGACCTTTGCCTGGAGCAGCTTGAGCTCCGCCTGGGAAACGCGCTTCGCCTCAACCATGCCTAGGTCCAGATCGAGACGATGATGGCCAGGATCAGGAAGCCGATCAGGTTGTACGCGCCCGTGATCGCGAACAACGTCATCGGTGCCGGGCTGTTCGGCGTGAAGAACGCCGCCACCAGGCTTGCGGCCAGGGCATAGCCGACCCCGATGACCAGCCCCAGCACGACTCCCTCACCCAGGGTGTCTGTCCCGGTCGCCTTGGCGATCATCCCGGTCGCCACCGCCATGACGACATAGGCCAGGCCGGGCACGACGTACGTCAGCGGGTTCATCTGCGGCGGCTGCGTCGTCGGATCCCAGCCGATCGCCCGCTGCCACGGCTTCCCGAAGAGCACGTTCGAATACCAGAGGGCGCCAAGCGCGAAATAGATCACGCCGACAACGATGACCGCCAGCCAGTTGAGTTGTCCCAGCGTGTCGAAGCTCATCTCCATCCTCCAGTCGCAAGTGCCGGTCCTGCCGCCTCCGCATCCGCGTCTGGCGGGTCGGAGGGATCGGTGGGGGAAGCCGCCGGATCCGAATCGAGGCGCCTACGAACGACCTCGGCGTGGGCCTCGCGCTCGTCAGTGCGCCGGACCCAGCGGCGATCGAAAACGGGAAGCCGGTGCAGCAGGGCGCGCCATCCCATCGGGCTCATTGTGCGCGTTTTCCGTGCCCCTCCGCGCGCTGGCTTGCTCGCCAGGCGGGCAATGCCGCCGAGTACTTGCCTCGCCCGGTATCGTTGAGGCGATGGGTGACCGGTTCGTCTCGCGCGGCTTCACCGGGCGACGTCGTGAGCCGGATGGTGATCGGGCGGATCGCATCCCGCCGGGCCAGTACGCGACCGATGACTTTCCGGTGCTCTCGGCGGGCCCCACCCCGCGCATCCCGCTCGACTCCTGGGCCTTCACGGTCGACGGGCTGGTGCGTGAGCCCGTCACCCTCAGCTGGGCGGAGCTCATCGGTCTACCCAGCCGGGAATGGACGGTCGACATCAGCTGCGTCACGAAATGGACGAAGCTGGACACGCGGTGGGAGGGCGTGAGCGTGGACGACCTGCTGGCCCAGGTGGAGCTCGATCCCAGGGCGCATTTCGCGGTCGCCCGCAGCTACGGCGGCTACACCACCAACCTGCCGCTCGCCGATCTCGTCAACGGCCAGGCCTTCGTTGCGTACCGGTTTGATGGCCAGCCGCTGGAGCCGGCCCATGGCGGGCCGGCGCGCCTGGTCGTGCCGCGCCTCTACTTCTGGAAGAGCGCCAAATGGGTCAACGGCCTGCGGCTCACCGAGCGCGACGAGCCAGGCTTTTGGGAGTCCCTCGGCTACCACAATCGTGGCGATCCCTGGCGCGAGCAGCGATACGCCGGCGACGAGTAGACCACCGGACCGATGCCGACGCCGCTCACCTGGCAGGTCGCCACCGTCGATGAGATCCGTCCCGAGACCGCGCAGGTCAAGACCTTCACGCTGCGCCTGCCGGCGTGGCGTGCGCATAAGGCCGGGCAGCACTACGACGTGCGGCTGACGGCCCAGGATGGCTACCAGGCCCAGCGTAGCTACTCGATCGCATCGCCGCCCACCCGGACCGGCGTCGTCGAGCTGACGATCGAGCGCATCGCCGACGGCGAGGTGTCGCCGTACTTCCACGACGTGCTGGTGCCGGGCGACGAGGTCGAGGTTCGTGGGCCGATCGGCGGCTACTTCGTGTGGGAGCCCGACCACGGCGGACCACTGCTGCTGATCGCGGGAGGCTCGGGGGTCGTGCCGCTGATGGCGATGCTGCGCGAGCGGGCGGCGGCGAGGGCCGATATCCCGACCACCCTGCTCGCAAGCTGGCGGACCATCGACGACGTGATCTACCGCGCCGAGCTCGACGCGCTTGGCGGCGTGGCCGACGGCTTGCGGGTGGTGCACACCCTGACACGTGCCCAGCCGCCGGGCTGGGCCGGGTATGCCCGGCGCATCGACGGGCCGATGCTGGCCGACGCTCTGGCCCCGCTGGGGACCGATCCCCTGGTCTACATCTGCGGCCCGACCCTGCTCGTCGAGGCGGCCGCGAACGGGCTGGTCGAAGGGGGCGTCTCCGCCGCACGCGTCCGAACCGAACGCTTCGGGCCCACCGGCTGAAGAGGCAAGGAGAGGCAACGATGGACGAGGGCGCGGATCTCACCGACGCCATGACGCTCGACGGGAATGCCGTGGCCGGTGAGCTGGAGGAGCTGCTCGGCTTCGACATGACCGCGGTCATGCACCGATGCACGAGCTGTGGCAACCGTGCGGCGATGGCCACTCTGCTGGCGTACATGGGCGGGCCCGGGACGGTCCTGCGCTGCTCGATCTGCCGCGAAGTGGTGATCCGCCTGGTGCGGACGCCGACCGCCACCTACCTCGACCTCCGCGGTGCCGCCTACCTGTGCCTGACTCCGGTGCCTGACTCCGGGCGTGCACACCGGTGAAGTCGAGGTCGTACCGGGCAACCTGCGCGGGCTCGCCGTACACATCGCCGCGCACATCCTGGCGCTGGCCGGCCCGGCCGAAGTGGTCGTCTCGTGGACGACCCGCGATCTGCTGGCTGGAACCGCCTTCGACTTCGAGGATCGAGGGATGCACGAGCTGAAGGGGATCGCCGGCCCTCGAAGCGTCTACGCCGTGGCCGGCGTGCCGGAGCCGAGGCGCTGGCGGCCGTCATCCAGCCCGGCTGAGGTGGCCCTGGTCGCTAGCCCTCGTCGGTGCTCGTGATCCGACGACGGGTGGTGACGAGCACCTTCGACTCCCGCCCCTCGTGAGCAGGATGCTCCACCAGCGCAATCAGGCGCGAGGCCATGAAGCGGCCGGTCCGCACCGGCGTGCCACCGCGGGTCACCTCGCTGACCTCGACCACCCCGCGGCTGGTGGTGACCTCGATCCGGCGCCCGGCGCGCGTCGCCTCGATCACGAACGTCTGCGTCCCCTGGCCGGTGTCCACCACGGCTTCCACTCGATCGCCCCTCATGGCGCCATCCTACGAGTCGCGGCCCACGGTCGCATAGGGGCTGTGAACGTTGTTGCACGTTCGCGGCGTATGACCGAAGTGAAGGTTCGTCGCCCGATGCCGGCGCGCTCGCGGTCCGGACTGGCCGTCGCCGCGGCCATGCTCGCCGCGCTGGCGGGCTGCTCGAGTCCGACCGGCTCGCCCCTGCCGAGCGCCACGCCGACGCCGACACCGGGTCAGCCGACCGAGAGTGCTGCTCCATCGGCCGACGGCGAGCCGACCTTCACGGTGCAGACCTATCCGGTGCCCGCCGGCTCCGGACCGCACGACGTCGCCCCCGCCGCCGATGGTGGGGTCTGGTACACGGCCCAGGCCAGCGGGGAGCTCGGCTGGCTGGACCCGGCGACGGGGGAGGTGCGCGAGGTGTCGCTCGGGCCCGACTCGGCGCCACATGGCGTCATCGTCGGCCCGGACGACGCGGCCTGGGTCACGGACAGCGGGCGGAACGCGATCATGCGCGTGGACCCGGACAGCCTCGAGGTGACGGAATTCCGGCTGCCCGGGTCAGCATCGGGCGCCAACCTGAACACGGCTGCCTTCGACGCGGCCGGGATCCTGTGGTTCACCGGCCAGGCCGGTTGGTACGGGAGCGTCGACCCGGCGACTGGTGAGGTCAGCGCCTTCGCTGCTCCGCGGGGGACCGGGCCGTACGGCATCGCCGCCACGCCTGAGGGGCAGGTCTACTACAGCTCGCTCGCCGGCTCCTACCTGGGGGCCGTCGACCGCTCCAGTGGTGAGGTGACCGCCATCGATCCGCCGACCGCCGGTGCCGGTCTGCGCCGGGTCTGGTCCGATTCGGGTGGCCGCCTCTGGGTGGCGGAATGGTTCGCCGGCCAGGTCGGCGTCTACGACCCTGCCGACGGTTCGTGGGAGGAGTGGCGGTTGCCCGGCGACGCGCCGATGGCATACGCGGTCTACGTCGACGAGACCGATGCGGTGTGGCTCACCGACTTCGGCGCCAACGCGATCGTTCGCTTCGACCCAGAAACCCAGACATTCCTCTCCTTCCCGGCCGATAGCCAGCCGGCGAACGTCCGCCAGCTGCTCGGCCGCCCGGGTGAGGTGTGGGGCGCCGAGTCGGCCGCGGACCAGCTCGTGGTCGTCCGCTACGGACCCTGACGCCGGTCCCGAGATGCCACGCGTCGTGGCATTTCGACCGTCGGGATCGGCGAAGCGGGCCTCAAACCACCCTGCGATCGCCGAATCGCCACACCACGTGGCTCAGCGACAATCGAGCGCCCCGGGAGGATGGCGCGGCCGGCGATCCGATCGCCAAGACGCCACACCTTGTGGCGCGGCACGGCGGTCCTGCCAGCCGAAAGTACCGTCGCGGCTGGGCCCCAGCGCCCCGCAACCGTCGCAGTCTGGGCGGTGAAGTGTGGTGGCGAGGGGTTACGGGGAGTTGTCAGTCCCAGGACGGCCGGGTCTCATCAACGGGTGCCACGCAGCAAGCGGGGCAAGTCACCGAGCCCCGGCCCGGATGCTGCCCTCCGCGCCTTCTCGATCGCCGTCGACCACATGCGCCACGGCGAGCAGGTCGTTGCGCTCATCGATCCGGAGGCCGGCTCAGCCAACCCGCTCGGCTCGAGCGTCTGGCTCAGCTCGCGGCTGACGATCGGCGAGCTGCAGCGCGTCATGCTGCCAAGCTGCGATCAGCGCTGTATGGCCCACGTCCACGATCCGAACCAGTTCGTGGTGCTGGCCGACCTCGCGCTCGACACGGCCGAAGCGCGCCCCGTCGGCTGGTGGGAAGGCTGGAACGAGAGCCTTCTGCAGGAGTACGCGACCGTCCCGACGTGGTACGCCGGAGCGCCCGCGATGGTGGGCACCCACGCGAACCTGCGCCTCCGGGCGGGGACGACATTGCGCCGGGTGACCGTCACGCAGCCGCACCTCGTGCACCACGACGTCCTGGGCCAGGAGACCCTGTTCCGGATCACCGGCGGGCCACGAGCCGGCGAGGCCCTGGTCGCGGCGACGTTCGGCGTCTCGCCGCTCCTGCCGGGACTGGCCGGTACCCTGCTTGCGCCCGATCACCCACCCGTGCGCGACCCCGCGGTTGCCGTTCGGCTGCTCGTCGCCGGCTGGGCCGCCGTGGAGCGCGGCCTGCCGTACGAGGCGTAGCCAGCCTTCCGGTCAGCCGCCGGCCTGCGTGAGGGGTGGCTCGGTCGCATCTCCGGCCGCGGCAGCCACCTCGGCCCGATGAGTCGTGGCTGGGCCTTCGAGTCGCCGCAGCCGGCGCACGCTGGGGACCAGCAGGACACCCCCGTTGACCGCGACGCCGATGGCAGTCGCCACCACCAGCGTCCAGTCGATGCCGATCACCTCCGACAGCGGCCCGATGCTCGCGAACGCGATTGGCTGGAAGATGAGCGAGCCCATCCAGTCGTAGGAGCTCACCCGGCTCAGTGCCTGGGCCGGGATGTGCTGCTGCAGCATCGTGTCCCAGAAGGTGTTGCTGATCACGATTGCCGCGAGCGTGATGAAGGCGCCAATCGCCAGGACCGGTGCCGGGAACGGTGGGATCAGCATCAGTAGCTGGAGCTGCGCAAGGATCATCAGCAGGAAGCCGGGCACCAGCGGTCGTGCCGGCTTCCAGCGCAGCGAGACGGCGCCGCCGATCAGCCCGCCCACAGCCCCGCCGGTCAGCACCACGCCCCAGGCGGCCGCGCCACCGAGCTCCCGGCTCGCGACCAGCGGACCCAGCACCTGGAATGCTCCGAGCGAGACATTCGAAAGGGAAAAGGTCAGGATGCAGGCGACCACCCAGCTGCGAGAGATCACCTCGCGCCAGCCGTCCACCAGCTCCGTCACGAAACGGCGTCGTGCCGCCACCACCGCCGGCGGCACGCGCATCGCGAGCAGGAACCCCGCGCTCACCAGGAAGCTCACCCCATCGATCGCGAACGCCCAGCCGGCGCCGATGGCGGCCACGATCAAGCCCGCCAGCAGGGGTCCGAAGATGTGCGCGGCGCTCTGGGAGATGCTGACCAGCGCGTTGGCCTGCTGCACGCGGGCCCGGCTCACGACCTGGGGCATCAGCCCCACAGAGGCGGGCGTGAAGAAGGCGGACGCGCTGCCCATCACCAGCGCCAGGCCGATCAGGTGCCACGTCTCGGCGTTGCCGGTGATCAGGAGGGGTGCGACGACGGCCTGGCCCGCGGCGCGGACGAGGTCGCAGGCGACCATGACTCGCTGGCGCGGGAGCCGATCCGACCATACGCCCCCCGCCAGCGTGAAGATGACGCGCGGCAGGGCGAAGGAGGCGAAGACGAGGCCGAGGTCCGCCGCCGACCCACCAACTCCCAGTACCGCGAAGGCGAGCGCCAAGCCAACCAGCGCATCGCCCACCGCGGAACCGGTCTGACCGATCCAGAGCAGCCGGAAGTCGCGCTCCGAGAGCGCCTCGGTCGAGCTGCGCAGGAAGTCGGCGATCCGTTGGCGCACGCGAAAACGAGCCTAGCAGCCACGGACCTCCATCGGTCGTTCACAGTCTGCGCACAAGTGCCCTTCAGCCTCCTGTGTGAAGGCCCGCCGGGGTGCGGGCCACAAACGCAGAGAGGACGCGAACCACAATGTCTGGAGGATTCTTCCGTGTGATCGCCGCACTGCTCCTGGTGGGGCTGCTGGCGATTGTTGGGATCGGCATCTACGACGCCGGCGTCGGGGCGGGCCTGGCCGAAGCCGGGCGAGTCGCAGTCGCCTCCGGCGATCCGGCACCGGTTGTCTACTATCCCGGGCCGTACTACGGCCACGGCTGGGGATATGGCCACGGCTGGGGCTTCGGGTTCTTCGGGTTCTTCGGGTTCTTCTTCCTGATCTTCGGGATCTTCCTGTTCTTCGGCCTGCTCCGCGCCGTCTTCGGATGGGGGCGCTGGGGTGGAGGACGGGGGGGATGGAGCCGGCACGACGGGCCGCGCGGCCACCTCGACGAGTGGCATCGGCAAGCGCACGAAGAGCCCAAGCGCGAAGAGCCCAGGGACACCTGAGTCAGGGACCGATGCGGTTGGGCGGCGCATGCCGTCCGCCCGACTACCATGCGACCGATGGACCGGATCCTGATCGTGGACGACGAGCCGAAGATCGTTCGGCTCGTGCGCGACTACCTCGAGCACGCGGGGTTTGCCGTCACGGTGGCGCGCGACGGGCGTGAGGCGGTGATGCGGGCCAGGACCGATCGGCCCGACCTCGTCGTCCTTGACCTGGGGCTGCCGGAGCTCGATGGCCTCGACGTGACGCGCTCCCTGCGGCGCGACTCGAGCGTGCCGATCATCATGCTCACCGCGCGGGACGACGAGACCGACAAGGTACTCGGCCTGGAGCTCGGGGCGGACGATTACGTGACGAAGCCGTTCAGCCCGCGCGAGCTGGTCGCCCGGGTGCGCGCCGTCCTGCGCCGGCAAGCCGCGGACTCGTCCGGCGAGCTGTTGCGCGCTGGAGACCTGGTGCTCGACCTCCCGCGCCTGCGGGCGACGGTGGACGACCGCATGGTGCCGCTCACCGCCAGCGAATTTCAGCTGCTCGCCACCATGGCGCGTCAGCCGGGACGGGTCTTCACGCGCTCACAGCTGCTCGACGCGATCCACGGCGTGGCCTTCGAGTCCTATGAGCGCGCGATCGACGCGCACGTCAAGAACATTCGCCGCAAGCTGGAAGCCGATCCCCGCAACCCGCGCTACCTGATCACCGTCTATGGCGTCGGCTACCGTCTGACCGATGCCTGACGAGCGGTGGGGCCGCCACCGCGGCGAGGGTTGGGGCGGCGGTCCCGGGCGCCGCGGTCGGTGGGGCCGCGGCCGACCGCGGTGGTGGCCAGAAGGCGAGCCGTGGCCGCCGCAGGGCGAGCAGGGCTGGCGCCGGATGCGCGGCCGGTTCCTGTGGAGGGTGGGGGCGTTCCTCGTCGTCTTCCTGCTCTTCGTCTCGCTGATGGCTGCCCTGGTGATCTGGCTGGTCGGCTCGCTGCTCGGCACGCAGGCTCCGGCGATTGCATTCGGTCTCCTGCTCCTCCTGGTGCTTGCGATGGCCGCGCGCGGCGTGGTGCGCGGGGTGCGTGGCTCCGCCGGAGCCGCGGCGGACCTGATCGAGGCAGCGGGACGGGTGGAGGAAGGAAACTACGGCGCGCGGGTCGACGAGCGCGGGCCCGGGGAGGTGCGCGCGCTTGCCCGCGCCTTCAACGCCATGAGTGCCCGGCTGGAGGCCAACGAGGAGGAGCGCCGCCGCCTCCTGGCCGACGTGTCGCACGAGCTCAGAACGCCGCTTTCCGTCATCCGCGGCAACCTGGAGGGCATGCTCGATGGCCTCTATCCGGCCGACGCAGCCCACCTCGACGTCATCCTGGAGGAGACGCGAGTCCTCGAGCGGCTGGTGGAAGACCTGCGCACGCTGTCACTGGCGGAGTCGGGCGCGCTGCGCCTGCATCGCGAGCCGACCGACCTGGCCGCGCTGCTGCGGGAGGTTGCCGCGGCTCACCAGGCACAGGCCGATGCCGCCGGCGTCACGCTCGAGGTCCGCGTGGACGGCGAGCTGCCATCCATCGATTTGGATCCGGCCCGCACCCGGCAGGTGGTCGGGAACCTCGTGGCCAACGCGCTGCGCTACACGCCCGCCGGCGGCGAGGTCATGCTCAGCGCCGAGAGGGACGGCGAGCGGGTGGTGGTCGAGGTCGCCGATACTGGCCCCGGAATCGGGAGCGAGGCGATCGGCCGAGTCTTCGACCGCTTCTACCGTTCCGCCGATTCACCCGGGAGTGGCCTGGGGCTGCCCATCGCGCGCAGCCTGGTAATCGCCCACGGCGGCGAGATCTCCGCTTCGTCCGAGCCGGGGCAGGGCACGACGATGCGCTTCACCCTGCCCCTTGGCGGAGCCCGCTAGGCTTCTCTTGGCAAGAGCATTCAGCAGAGGAGGCGAACCGATGCCGACGGAGACGACTGACCGAATCGAGGAGATCCGCATCACCGGCGACGAGCTGCTGGCCAAGGCCAAGGAGCTGGTCCGCGAGGGAAACGTGCGGCGGCTGATCATCAAGAACGGCGACGGGACGACCCTGATCGAGGTGCCGCTGACCGTCGGCGTGATCGGCGCGGCGTTGCTGCCGGTCTGGGTCGCGATTGGCGCGATTGCCGCCCTCGCGACCGACTGCACGATCGTCGTCGAACGGCGCGCTGAATCCTCACCAGAAGGCTGAGTTGCGTCCACACGGGTCCAACGGGGAAGGAGGCCTCGAAATCCCTCTCGGCCTCCCCGAAAATCGCGCTCCGGCCTCCCTGCTGGACCCGCACCAGCGCAACTCGGCACGCCTGCGATGAGCGGCAGATTGACCGGCGTTTAGACCGGCGTTAGAATCGGTCCATGGCCATGACCGCCGATGCCCTGCGCAGCCTGCCGGCTCGCGTCGTGGCCCAGGCGACCGGCGCCAATCCACGCACCGTCGAGCGCTGGCGCGCCGGAGCCAACCCGCGCCGCACCCTGTACCGGCTGCGCCTCGACGACCTGGCGGCCGTCCTCGAGATCCTCGGCCCGCAGAGCGGCTGGCGGGCCAGGCAGGCGTGGCTGACCGGCCGCAGCGCACACCTTGGCTGGCGCAGGCCGGTGGACCTGCTGGCGGCCGGTGAGTTCGATCTCGTTCGGGGCGCGGCCCTCGCCTACGCCACCGGGGACCCGACCTGACTCGGTGGCAGGCCCCGCTGGCGCCGATCGCGCGCTTTCGGGGCCGTGCTTGGCGCCAGACCGCGCTGCGCGTCCCGGGCTGCCTGCCGCCCCGACAACCCGCAACGCACGCCGGTCGCTTCCACCGGCCCGGTGACCCGTGGCCGCTGTACGCGTCCCTCGATCGGGAGACGATGTGGTCGGAGCGCGCGCGCGCCACGGACGCGGACGTGCCCCCCGACGAGGACCCGCGCTGGGTTTGCATCTTCGAGGCCGATGTGGCGGTGTTCGACCTGCGCGATCCGGCCACCAGCCGCGCGCTGCGGGTGACGGTCGGGCAGCTCACGGGGCCGTGGTCGCCGGAGGCGCCGAATGCGGCGGCGCTGCGCGTCGCGTCAGCCGCGCGCCGGCTCGGCGTCGATGGGATGGTGGTGCCAAGTGCGGCGCACCCCGGTGGCTGGAACCTGGCCGTCCTGCCGTCGGGCTTCGAGCGGCTCCGCCTGCTCCGGCGCCGGCGAGAGACGCCTCCCGCCTGAGATACCCTTGGCGACGTGGCCCTGAACGACGAGATCGCCGAACAGCCGGAGGTCGCGGCACGCCTGCTGGCCGAAGCGCCGGCGGACCTCGCCCCGCTGGCCGCCGCCGCCCGCGAGATGGGGATCGAGTACGTCATGTTCGCGGCGCGCGGCACCTCGGACCATGCGGCCACCTACGGTCAGTATGCCCTCGGATCCATCTCGCGGTTGCCGGTGGCCCTGGCGGCGCCGTCGCTCTTCTCGCGCTACGAGACACCGCCGCGCCTCGGCCGGGCACTGGTGGTGGGCATCAGCCAGTCGGGTCGTTCCCCGGACGTGATCGCAGTCGTGACCGAGGCGCGCCGACAGGGAGCCCTCACCGCGGTGATCACCAACGAGCCCGAGTCGCCGCTGGCCGAGGCCGCCGCCCACGTCGTGCCGCTGCGAGCCGGCCGCGAGGCGTCGATCGCGGCCACCAAGACGTACACCGCCGAGCTGATGGCGATGGCCATGCTGGCCGGGACGCTGGCCCACGATCCGGGGGCGATGGAGGCGCTCGCGCGGGTGCCGGCCGTGATACGCGACGCGCTGAAGGTGGCGGATACGGCGACGCAGCTCGCCGAGAGGCATCGGTCCATGGAAGAGGCGGTGGTGCTGGGGCGCGGGTTCAACCTCTCGACCGCGCTGGAGTGGGCGCTGAAGCTCAAGGAGCTGGCCTACGTGCGGGCGCAGGGCTACTCGTCCGCCGACTTCCAACATGGCCCGGTGGCCAGCCTGCCACCCGGCGGGCACGTCCTGGCGATTCGCGCCGCGGGCCCGCTGGCAGCGGACCTGGCGACCCTCTTCGAACGGCTGGAACGGGAGCAGGGCGTGAAGCTGGTGCTGGTCGCCGGAGCCGACGGCGCGCGGCCTGCGGCCTCGGACCTGCTGCCATTTCCCGACGTGCTGCCTGAGTGGCTCTCGCCGCTCATCGCCATAGTGCCGGCGCAGCTCTTCTGCCTGGGGCTGGCGCGCGCCAAGGGGCTCGACGGCGAGCAGCCGCGCGGCCTGAGCAAGGTGACGCTGACCCACTAGCGGTTCTTGACGCCGCCGACGCTCGGCTGACATGCTGAGCGGGTGGGGAGAATCTCCGGGAAGGCCGTTCTAATGGCGTCGTTTGGCGTGTTGGTCCTGGTCGGATGCTCGGGCTCGCCGTCAGTGCCGCCGCCCACTGCGTCGCCAGCGGACTCCGAAGCGGAGTCGCCGTCGGTGGAGCCAACTGAGACTCAGACCCCTCGAACCCTGACCTTCGAGATCAGCCCGACGGGCGTCGGCGAAGAGGCGCCGCACGGCACCGCCGTGGTGGACGTCCAGGGCGAGGGCTATTCGCTGACCCTGAACGTCGAGGGACTGTCAGCCAACGGGCACTATCCGGTCAACATCCATGCCGGGGAGTGCCAATCGATGGACACTGAGCTCATCATCTGGGTGAGTCAGGACATCCAGGCGGACGACGCGGGCGTGCTGACCTTCGAAAAGACCTATTCCATTCCCTGGCTCGTCCCCGACGCCGGTCGGGTCCTGACGATCCATGGGCGGTTCCCCGGCGCGGAGCGGACGCACATCGGCTGCGCAGATCTCACGGCGTAGTCCGCGGGAGCTCAGCCGTTGACCGGTGGAACGTTCTGGTTGAGGTGGAAGAGGTTGGTCGGGTCGTACCGCGCCTTGACGGCCGCCAGCCGGTCCCAGGTCGAGCCCGGGTAGGCCGCGTGGACCTGCGCCTCCCCCTCGTCCCCGACGAAGTTCACGTAGGCGCCCTTGTCGTCCTGGCGCAGCGCGGACTGGAAGCCGGTGACCCAGGCCTCCTTCGCGACCTGATCTTCGGCGCCCTCATAGAAGGCGGCGAGGTTCACCAGGATTCGACTCTGACGATGCGCGAATGCGGTCGCCTCGGCGGGGACGCGCGCCATGGCTCCGCCAAGCACGCGCAGCTGCGCGACCCGCATCTCGGCGTCGGAGGCCTGCAGGAACTCCATGATCGTCTCCGCGACGCCGAGATCGATCGCATCCACGAACATCGTGCGGGCGACGGCGAGCGGATGGTAGGAGTCGTCGTCGGGCGGGTAGATCTCCGGGTAGGGCATCGGTTTCACCAGGTCCGCAAGCGGCGTGGCGAGCTCGCGGAACGGCGCAACGGCGCGCTCGCCCGCGTCCTGCTCGCCGGCGTACACGAGCATCGCCAGGATGACGAGCTGTCCGCGCACCTCGTCCGGCAGGAACGGCATCGGCGGCGCGGGCATGACGTTGGCGATGGTCGAAAGCTCATCGGGCGCGGCATGGGCGGCGGCGATGAAGCCGGCGATCGATTCAGCTGTGGCCGGCAGGACCAGGATCCCGCCAACGATCGTGCCGACCTCGTGCAGCCGGAACTGAAACCGGGTCGCGACGCCGAAGTTCCCGCCGCCACCGCGGATCGCCCAGAACAGCTCGGGATGTGAGGCCGCGTCCACGCGCAGGAGCTGTCCGTCGGCGGTCACGAGATCGGCGGCCAGCAGTGAGTCGATCGTCAGGCCGTGTTTGCGGACGAGGTATCCGACACCGCCGCCCAGCGTGAGCCCGCCGAGCCCCACCGAACCGGTGTCGCCGAAGCCGGTCGCCAGGCCATGCGCCGCGGTGGCGATGCTGTACTCACCGGCGGTCAGGCCCGTCTCGGCCCAGGCGGTGCGTCCCTCGACGTCGATTTCGAGCGCCTTCATGTTGCGCAGGTCGAGCACGATCCCGCCCTCGCATACGCTGTGCCCGGCGCCGCTGTGGCCGCCGCTGCGAACGGCGAGCACCAGGCCCGAGTCGCGCGCCAGCGAGACGACGTACGCGACGTCCGCGGCGTCGGCAACCTGGACGATCACCGCCGGCCTGCGGTCGATGCCGCCCGCGACGACGGTCCGCGCTTCGTCGTAGCCTGCGTCGTCGGGCGCGATGACCTGCCCGCGGACCTTGGTCCGGAGCTCGGGAATGGAGATGGTCTGAGTTGGCGAGGCCTGCACGGGGAACTCCTTTGCTGGTACACGCTTCAGACCACGCCACCCGCCGGTTCTCATCGGTTCAGCAAGCCCACCGATGATTTTCTCCTCCCGGCCGGGTCTCCACCGTGAGCCCGAGGAGGTCTAATCCTGGCCGGTTCCGACCAACCGCGCGAGCCGAGCACGATCCGGCTGGTCATTCAAGGACCGATGGCCACCGCCGAGGTGGCCGCGCTGTGCGAAGGGGTGCGCCTCGCGATGGACCGGAGCCGGGCTGACCTGGTGCTCTGCGATCTCGGAAGGCTGACCGATGCCGACCTCGGCACGGTCGATGCGCTGGCGAGGCTGCAGCTCACCGGTCGGCGGCTGGGATGCCGGGTGGATGTGCGAAACGCGCCGCCCGGATTGCGGGAGTTGCTCCTTCTTGTTGGGCTGGGCCAGGTCGTGCGGCTATGGGTCGAGGCGGGCAGGCAGCCCGAAGAGCGGAAAGAATCGCTTGGTGTCCAGGAAGAACGTGATCCCGCTGATCCGGCCACCTGACGTCTCGAGGACCTGGAGCGACCAGGGCTCGAGGCCACCGTTCGGGCCGGGCTTGTACTGGCCGAAGGCAGGCGACCCGTTCGCCATGACCGGCACCAGGCGAGAGCCCTGGCAGCCGATGCCTGGGCCCAGGCACCAGTGGCGGATGTCGAGATGGGTCTGCAGCCAGAGGTCATAGGGCGGCATGT
>DASWIE010000030.1:0-79974 GCA_036397815.1 Candidatus Limnocylindria bacterium | reverse complement strand
GACCGAGGTCTCCCTGGAGCAGCCCGGCCCGCCGCTGCACGACGAAGCGACCGCTGCGCAGCTCCGCGAGCTGATCACCAAGGGCGCCCTGGGCGGGCTCGTCTTCATCACGGACGACGCCCGGGGCCTGTACGAGACCCTCCAGGCACGCGGCGTCACCGACTTCACCCAGGAGCCCACTGAGCACTTCTATGGCACCGACATGGGCCTGCGCGATCCCTTCGGCAACCCCATCCGGATCCTGCAGCAGGGAAAGGTCGCCCAGGAGGCAACTGCCTGACCGATCCCGCCAAGAGGAGTCAATCACATGCCCGACACGAAGACTAAGCGGACGAGAAGCGCCCGCACGTCGTCCAACGTCTGGACCGACGAAGAGCGAGCCGCGATGCAGGAGAGCGCGCGGGAGCGCAGGAAGGCTGCGCGCCTCACCCCCGAGCAGGAGCGCGCCGAGGGCGAGCGCGAGGTTCTCGCGAAGATCGCCGAGATGCCGGACCCCGATCGCGGCATGGCCGCGCGGATCCACGCGCTCGTCATGGGCAGCGCGCCGGTCCTCATGCCGAGGACGTACTACGGCATGCCTGCCTACGCCAAGGACGGCAAGGTCATCTGCTTCTTCCAGGCCGCCTCGAAGTTCAAGGTCAGGTACGCCACGTTCGGCTTCCAGCCCGACGCGAAGCTCGACGACGGCGCCATCTGGCCAGTCGCGTTCGCCGTGAAGGAGTTGACCTCCGCCGACGAGGCAAGGATCGCCGCGCTGGTGAAGAAAGCGGTGAGCTGAGGACTGAGCTCGCGAACGGACTCGCCCAGCATGGCCACGAGGACTGAGACGCAGTCGCCTGCGCTGCACGCTGCCGACAGCCACGGCCTGATCCGCGTACACGGCGCGCGAGAGAACAACCTCAAGGACGTCAGCGTCGAAATCCCGAAGCGCCGGCTGACGGTCTTCACCGGCGTCTCCGGCTCGGGCAAGAGCTCGCTCGTGTTCGACACGATTGCCGCCGAGTCGCAGCGGATGATCAACGAGACCTACAGCGCCTTCGTCCAGGGCTTCATGCCGACGCTCGCCCGGCCGGACGTCGACGTGCTCGACGGGCTGACCACGGCGATCATCGTCGACCAGGAGCGGATGGGCGCCAACGCCCGCTCCACCGTCGGCACGGCCACCGATGCCAACGCGATGCTGCGGATCCTCTTCAGCCGACTCGGGAAGCCGCACATCGGCTCATCCCAGGCGTTCTCCTTCAACATCGCCTCGGCCCACGGCACTGGAGCGGCCACCGTCGAGCGTGGGTCCGGCAAGTCGGTGAGTCAGGACTTCTCGATCACCGGAGGCATGTGTCCGCGGTGCGAGGGCATGGGATCGGTGACCGATTTCGACCTCTCTCAGCTGTACGACGACAGCAAGTCGCTCAACGAGGGTGCGCTCACGATCCCCGGCTACAGCGTCGACGGCTGGTACGGCCGCATCTTCGGCGGGTCCGGCTTCCTCGACCCGGACAAGCCGATCCGTGAGTTCACCAGGACCGAGCTCCACGACCTGCTCCACAAGGAGCCGACCAAGATCAAGGTCGACAACATCAACCTGACGTACGAGGGCCTGATCCCGAGAATCCAGAAGTCGTTCCTGTCCAAGGACGTCGACGCGCTCCAGCCGCACATCCGCGCCTTCGTGGAGCGGGCGGTGACGTTCACCACCTGCCCCGACTGCGGCGGCACCCGCCTCAACGAGGTCGCTCGGTCGTCGAAGGTCAACGGGGTCAACATCGCCGACGCCTGCGCGATGCAGATCAGCGACCTCGCCGAGTGGGTGCGGGGTCTCGACGAGCCGTCCGTCGCGCCACTGTTGGCGAAGCTGCAGGACACCCTCGACTCATTCGTCGAGATCGGGCTCGGCTACCTCAGCCTCGACCGACCGTCGGGCACGCTCTCGGGGGGCGAGGCGCAGCGCACCAAGATGATCCGCCACCTCGGGTCGTCGCTCACCGACGTCACCTACGTATTCGACGAGCCGACGATCGGGCTGCACCCCCACGACATCCAGCGAATGAACGACCTGCTGCTGCAGCTGCGCGACAAGGGCAACACCGTGCTGGTCGTCGAGCACAAGCCGGAGTCGATCGAGATCGCCGATCATGTCGTCGACCTCGGCCCCGGCGCCGGTACCGCCGGTGGCGAGGTGGTCTTCGAGGGCACCGTCCAGGGGCTTCGGGTTAGCGGCACGCTCACGGGGCGGCACCTGGACGACCGGGCCTTCGTGAAGCCGTCGGTCCGGACGCCGTCGGGCGTGCTGGAGGTGCGCGGCGCTAGCGCCCACAACCTGCAGGGCGTCAATATCGACATCCCGCTTGGCGTGCTGGTGGTGGTGACCGGCGTGGCCGGGTCGGGAAAGAGCTCCCTGATCCACGGCTCGGTGTCGGGCCGAGACGGAGTCGTGTCGATCGACCAGGGCGCGATCCGCGGCTCGCGACGGAGCAACCCGGCGACCTACACGGGGCTCCTCGACCCGATCCGCACGGCGTTCGCGAAGGCGAACGGCGTGAAGCCGGCGCTGTTCAGCGCCAACTCCGAGGGCGCCTGCCCCACCTGCAACGGCGCCGGCGTCATCTACACCGACCTGGCGATGATGGCCGGCGTCGCCACCACCTGCGAAGAGTGCGAGGGGAAGCGGTTCCAGGCATCGGTCCTGGAATACCACCTCGGCGGCCGCGACATCAGCGAGGTACTCGCGATGTCGGTGACCGAGGCTGGGGAGTTCTTCGGCGCCGGCGAGGCGCGCACGCCGGCCGCGCACGCCATCCTCGAGCGGCTCGTCGACGTCGGGCTCGGCTACCTCAGCCTCGGCCAGCCGCTCACGACGCTGTCCGGCGGCGAGCGGCAGCGGCTCAAGCTGGCCACGCAGATGGCCGAGAAGGGCAGCGTCTACGTCCTCGACGAGCCGACCACCGGCCTTCACCTCGCCGACGTCGAGCAGCTCATCGGCCTGCTCGACCGGCTCGTCGACTCCGGCAAGTCGCTCATCGTCATCGCCCACCACCAGGCGGTCATGGCGCATGCCGACTGGATCATCGACCTCGGCCCCGGCGCCGGCCACGACGGTGGCCGGATCGTCTTCGAGGGCACACCCGCCGACCTCGTCGCCGCCCGCTCCACCCTCACCGGCGAGCACCTCGCGGCCTACGTCGGGACCTGACCAACCCCTCGCGGATACCGTGAGACGAGCTCTCACCGCAAGCAGGTGGCTCCGGCGGTAGGATTCGAACCTACGACCAAGCGGTTAACAGCCGCCCGCTCTACCACTGAGCTACGCCGGAACGCGCGTTCGACCATCGGTTCAAGACCGATGGGACGGCCCGGATGATAGCCCCCGCCCCAGCCACGGGTCAAAGATCGATGGCCCGGCCGATGGTCAGCCAATGCGAGCCAGCGCCGCGATCGTCACGACGCCGCCGATGGCCAGCACGGCGATCCCGGAGGCGATCGGCAGCAATCCGGCTGCGCGCGTGACCAGCGGCCACGAGCCGATGCCGACCGGGGCGACTACGACCCGGCGGGCCATGGTTATGGCGGCTGCCAGGCCGGCAAGCACGGCGGCCATGCCCACGCCAAAGGCGACAATGAGCCCGATACCGAAAATCAGCCGGCCAGTGCTCACCGCTGCCAGCAGGACGATCAGAGCCGAGGCGCTGGGGACCATCCCTCCGGCCAGCCCAAGGGCCACCAGGCCGCGGACCGAGACGGTTGAGGCTGGTACTTGCGGGTGTGAATGCACGTGGTGGTGATGGTCGATCTCATGGTCGTGCGCACGCGGGTGGGCCCGCTCGGTGGACGGGCGGAGCGCGTGCCAAACCAGGCCAAGGCCGAGTAAAGCGACGACTCCGCCGGATACGACCGAGAGCCAGGCGATCAAACGCTCGGGTACGAAGAACTCCCCCGCCACCAGGGTGATGCTGCCCAGCGCGAAGACTCCCAACGTGTGGGTGAGCGCCACGGTGAGACCCAGGCCGGCCGCCTGACGCAGCGTGCCCCGCGATCCGATCAAGTAGGCGGTCACGAGCGTCTTGCCGTGCCCGGGCGACAGCGCGTGAACGGCGCCCAGTCCGGCCGCGAGGAAGACCGCTAGCATTACCACCGGCAGTGTGAGCTCACCGGCGATCAGTGCAGCAAAGGGATCGTTGCTCGTCGAGCGCGGCCGGGCGGGCGGGGCAATTTCAGTCGCCGGCTGCGCTGATCCAGCGCCCAGCCGGAAGCTCGCGGTCGCTGAGCGGACGTCGATCGGGGCCGCCAAGGACTCTGTGGGGTAGGTCGTGAGCTCCTTTGTGGGGCTGATGGCCGGGACGTCCGAAGCCAGGAGCGACAATCCGCCGGCCGCGATCGTCAGTTCGCGCCAACCAACGTGGCCGTCATCGGTGCGATCGGCGACCGAGAGGTGGTGGGTACCCGCCGCAAGCTGCCAGGACGCGTTGAATGGGCAGACCAGCCGCAGGGTCTCGAGGCCGCCCGCGCCCGCGGGGAAGGTGAGGGACGGGTCGGCGCCGAGGACCAGAGTCAGGGCCTCGTCGTCCACTGACAGCTCCAGTCGCCCGCGAGCAGCGGCACAGGTCCGATCAGCCCAGGCATCCAACTCGGACGGGTCGGCCGTGCCATCGGCGTCCACATCGATCGCCTGCAGTGCGGCGAACGCGGGGATCTCGGCCATGTCGATGACATAGCGCACGGCTACGGCCTCAGGCCCGAGCCCGACGGCGACCGCTCGATTGACCGTGTAGTTGCCCAGCGGATGGCCGAGCGCCGTGGCCGACAGGGCCAGGGCAAGAGTCGGCCCCAGGATCAGGGCCGCGGCGATGCGTCGGGCGATCATCGGGGCACCTCCGGCGCCAGCAGGCTGCCTATCGCAGCCTTGAGCGCCGGCACCTGCAGCGGAGGTAGGTAGGCGGCACCCGCCAGCGCGGCGGTCAGCAGGCGCTTGGCCTCGGCGCTCTTCCCCTGAGCGGCGGCGATCATGCCAGCGTGGTAGGCGAGGCGCGCGTCCTGAGTGCCGAGAATCAGCGCAGCCTCGGCTTCAGCCCTCGCCTCGCCGAGGCGGCCGGCCTTGAAGAGGACCCAGGCCAGGGCATCGTGGCCATAAATGTCGGGATGGATCGACAGCGCTGCCCGAGCCTGTACCACCGCCTCCTCGAGGCCCCGGTCATGATCCGCGGCGAACACTACGAGCTGGCGGTCATAGACCGAGGCAGTGGCCGCCGCCAGCAGGCCGATCCGCTCGACGAGCGCGTACTGCTGCTCGGCGGCTCCCGGGTCGCCCGCCAGCGCATACAGGTCGCCCAAGGCGGCCACAATCTCCGGTTGGGGCAGCCGGGCGGTCGCGCCCCCGAGCAGCTCGATTGCCTCGTTGCGGCGACCCTGTGCTTCGCGGATCCGTGCGAGTCCGGCCATGGCGGGCACATAGGTCGGGAGATCGTCGAGCGCCTGCTCATAGGCGGCAGCCGCCATCGCGACCTCACCCCGAGCGCGGTGGAGCTCGCCAAGCTGGAAGGAGTAGAAGGCGGTCGTCTCGGACGCTGGCTCCCGCGCGACGCTGCTGACCGCTCGTTGGACGAGGTCGATGGCGTGATCCGGATCGCCGTCGATGAAGGCGAGGTGGGCGAGCCGGCTGAAGACGGGGGCGGATGGCGCTACGCGTTCGAGCTCGACGTACGCGAGACGGGCCTCCTCGACGTCGCCGAGCTCCAGACTCGCGTCGCCGATGGTGGCAAGGGCCTGCAGATTGCCGGCGTCGATGTCACGAGTCGCCCGGGCTTCAGCCAGCGCGCCGTGAAAGTCATGCAATGCGAAGAGGACCACCGCGCGCAACGCGTGAGCGGGCAAGTACGGCGCGTTGATCTCGATCGCCTGATCGGCGGCGGTCAGCGCGCGCTGGTAGTCGGCCAGGTCGCCGGTCAGTCGCGCACGGCCCACGTAAACGGTGCCGAGGTTGGTGGAAGAGACGTAGTCACCTGGGTTCGATGTGACGTTGGTATTCCACGCCGTTATGGCCCGATCGAACCGGGCCAGCAGCCGGTCATTGGCGCCGGCCGCCGGCGCCATGGCCGGCGCCAGGCCGGGAGCCGGGACGGTTAAGCCGCCGGCCGCCGTTGGCTCGCCCGGCGGGGGCGTCACCCACATGGTGGCGTAGGTGCCGGCCACCAACAGCACAGTGGCGACCGCGATGCCAGTGAGGCGAGGGCGCACGAGTCGGAGCCGAGGCGCTGTGATCATGGTGTCTCGTTCGAGGTGGTGAGAGCGGCGAGGCGGCCGGAGCCGCCTCGCCGCCATCGGTCAGTGGGGTGAGGCCAGGTAGGGGAAGATCCCCTGCATGGCGACGACGTCCCCATGGGCTCCGACGCAGTCGGAAGCCGCGGGATTGTTCAGCACGATCTGCAACTCGGCGTCGATCACGTCATCGGTCAGCGCGCGGCCGTTGAGGATGTTCGTCCCCATCGAGCTCGTGTCGTAGGTGATGGCGTCCGGGATCAGCACGCCCGCAAGGACGCTCAGCGTCGGCTCGGTGTAACCGCCCAGAGCGGCCAGGACCGCCTTGACGTGGTCCCGATACAGGGCGCTGTCGTCCTGCATCGAGGGCGGGGTGACGTTGAACGACTCCTTGTCCGCCGAGGTGCCGGAGGCCGGCACCGCGGGCAGGCCGTTGAAGACCGTGTTGATCGCCGGTCGGCCCATCTGGTCAACGATCGCCCAGCCGGAGCCGGTCGCCTGGCGCGTGTCCGCCCAAACGGCGATGTTCGTGCCCAGGGCGCCGTCCGGCACCTCCAGTACGATCGCCAGGGTGTCGAGGCCGGCGAAGAAGTCGCTCGGCGACCCGTCGCAGAAGCGCTCGGCGCCAGAGCTGAAGCCAAGGGTGTCTCGGAATGCGATCAGGTCGAAGAAGAACGGATCCGATCGCTGGCCTGCGAACGCCATCACGCCGTTGCGGCCCTGCGACTTGCCCTTCGCGTCGTTCGTGAAGCCGGATGCGACCGCCTGGCCGTCGCCAGACGCGTTGACGGCCGCAGCGCCCTCGTATCGCTTCACGACGTAGTGCTGGGTGCCGGCCGCATCGGCGTCACCAAAGGTGGTCACGTACGACACGTCCTGGACGAGATCGCCGGTGTTGTCGATGTTCAGCCGGTACTGCACGTTGGTGCCGTAGGTGCCGAACGGGTCGATCGACGGGACGTTCACTGCCGGGTTGGTGGTCATCGCCAGCACCGTGCGGTTGCCCGCTGCCGGAAAGACGTAGACGTCATTAATGTCGCGGTCGCCCTTGGTCGCGCCGACCGAGAGCGAGCCGAGCGACGGCGCGTCAAGGTGGTCGGCAGCGCCGACGCGAATCGCGGCAGAGCCGATTACGAGCGCAGCCAGCGCAAGCACCGCGACGAGCGGGGCGGCGATGGCGCGCAATGTCAGGGTGCGCATGGGTAGGTGACTCCAGAGCAAGGATGGGAACCGATGGCGCGCCGGCTGGCGCGCAGGGCACAGCGAAGCAATGGGCTGACCGATAGGCCTCTTCCCTCCGGTGGGGGGCGCCGGCGGCTCGGGCGGCCGGCGCGGGGTTTCGGAAGGAGTACGAAGGTCCGGGCGGTGCGCATCATCACCGCGGTGCTTTCAGTTCGCCGCGCGCCTCCGGGCCTGCAGCAACCAGGCCGCCAGCCCACCCTGGGCGATCAGGGCCAGTCCGATGGCGGCGCCGTACCACTCGTAGTCGCTCGTCGCCTGGCCGATCTGGAGCGTGGCCAGCACGCCGGCCGCCCCGATCGGGACGAGGGCCAGCGAGCCGAGTGCTGAGATCTGAAGGCGGCCGCCGACGTCGAGCCGTCGCCGCATGATCAGCATCCCGCCGACGACCACCGCCAGGATCGCCGCAGCCAGCAGTGCGAGCGCCCTTGGCAAGCGGCCCTCGGTCAGGTCCGGATCGAGGAGCGCCCAGAGGGCGAGCGTCGCCAGGCCGACGGCGGCAACGGCTCCCGCCGCCAGTGCCGCCAGCGACGCGAGGCTTTGCCAGCCGGTCAGCGGCGGCTCCGACATATCGAGTCCGCCACCAGCGGCTGCGACGTTCGCGAAGACGGCAGCGAGGTCGGATGGGTTGCCGAATCGAGCGACCGCCTCAGCCTCTGCCGCCGATCGGGTCAGCCCGTCGCGCGTGAGTCGCTCGGAGCTCTGAACGAGGTGATCCTCGACCTCGGCCAGGATTCGCGCGCGTCCGGGGAGATCTGGCGAAAGCTCGCGCCCCAGCTCGGCCAGCAGGGCCGCGATGGTGGTGGCGCTCATGGCGCGCCGACCACCGACGCGACGGCACGCGCAAAGGCCCGCCAGTCGCGACGGCCCTCGCGGAGCGCGCGCCTGCCGCTCGACGTCAGCTGGTACACGCGCCGTCGTCGACCGGAGCCATCGGCCCAGTGGCTGGCCAGCAGGTCCTTCGCTTCGAGCCGGTGCAATGCCGGATAGACGGTGCCCTCAGGCAGGTCGAAGGCGCCACCGCTTCGCGCGCGCAGCGCCTCGATCACGGCGTACCCGTGCGAGGCGCCAGCGTCCACCGCGGCGAGCACCAGCAGCTCGAGCTGTCCCCCCGTGGTATCGGTCATACCTAGCGATCCTAGGCCTAGGCAGGCTAGGTGTCAAGCGGAGGATGCTGCTTGGCGGAGCTCAGGTTGGCCTGCACGACCGTCCCGGGGATGGCCTGCAGCCACGTAGCGCGACTGGGATTCGCAAACCGGCAGTCGGGTCGCCGTCCAACGGCCAACGCGCCTGGCAGGCGCACCCCAGTCGTCGGGATGCGCCGGTGAAATCGCCGTGCTACTCCAGGTAGTCCTTGAGCTTGCGAGAGCGGCTCGGGTGGCGGAGCTTGCGCAGCGCCTTGGCCTCGATCTGGCGGATCCGCTCGCGGGTCACGTTGAAGTCGCGACCCACCTCCTCGAGCGTCCGGGAGCGACCGTCCTCCAGGCCGAAGCGCAGCTGCAGGACGCGCCGCTCGCGCGGGGTGAGCGAGTCGAGCACGCCCTCCACCTGCTCCTTGAGCAGCTGGTGGCTGGCTGCGTCGGCCGGAGCGACCGAGGCCAGGTCCGGGATGAAGTCGCCGAGGTGCGAGTCCTCCTCCTCACCGATCGGCGTCTCCAGGCTGACCGGCTCCTGGCTGACCTTCATGATCTCACGCACCTTCTCCGGGGAGACGGTCTGCGGGCCGATCGCCTCGCGCTCGTCCACCTCGACCTCGGTCGGCTCGCGCTGCAGCTTGTCGCGCAGCTCGCGCACGATCTCGTCGCGGCTCATGCGCCGCGCGATCTCCTCCACGGTCGGCTCGCGACCCAGCTCCTGGAGCAGGGTGCGGCTGACGCGGATGAGGCGATTGATGGTCTCGACCATGTGGACCGGGATGCGGATGGTACGGGCCTGGTCGGCGATGGCCCGCGTGATGGCCTGGCGAATCCACCAGGTGGCGTAGGTGCTGAACTTGAAGCCCTTCTCGTAGTCGAACTTCTCGACCGCTCGAATGAGACCGATGTTGCCTTCCTGGATGAGGTCCAGGAAGCTCATGCCGCGCCCGATGTACTTCTTGGCGATGCTGACCACCAGGCGCAGGTTCGCCTCCGTCAGGCGCTTGCGGGCGTCGACGCTCTGCTCGACCAGGCGTCCGGACCGTTTCTCGAGCGGCACCTCCACCGGGATGGTGGGGTCGTAGCCGAGCTCGTGCAGGTACGCGGCGTCGTTGCCGTCCTCGATGTAGGCGCGCACGATCTCCTGCGCGGTCTCGCGAGCCCAGCGCTCGAGCTCCACCAGCTCGCTGGTGCCTGCGTGATCGAGCGGACGGAACCGATAGGTATGTCCGAACAGGACGGCCTGCTTGAGCGCCTCGCCCGGGTCGGCCGCCATCAGCTTCATGATCGACTCGGCGTGCATGATCCGCTCGCGCGCCTGGTCATCCAGGTCGGGAGCGCGGCGCGCCTTGGACAGCTTGACGACCGGCGGCTCGATCGGCCGGCGCCGCTTGACCCACCAGTCGATGGCGTCGCGGGTCACGCGTGCCGACTCCTTCGGCAGGTCGAAGGCGCGCATGGCGGCCATGCTCCGTGCCTTGGACTCGGAGTTGGTGCTGACCCAGGTGTACAGGTTGACGAGGGCGCGCGCCGGATCCTCGACCGCCTGCTCGCCGAGCTCGATCGCCTTGGCCAGGACGACCTCCTCCTCGGCGGTGAGGAGTGCGACCTTGCCGATCTCCTTGAGGTACATCCGGACCGGGTCGTCGATGCCGATCAGGTCGGCGGCCAGCGCCTCCAGGTCCTCCTCCACGCCCTCGGCGCGTCCGGGACGGCCCTCGTCGGTGATCTCCTCCTCGATGTCGGCGATCAGGGTCGGGTTGTTCTCGGCATCGAGCACCTCGACGCCGCTCTCCTCGGCCGCGGCATACAGCTCTTCGATGGCGGCCAGGTGCGCCTCCGGCTGCGGGACAGCCTCGAGGATCTGGTCGTGCGTGATGAACCCTTCGCTCCGACCCTTCTCGAGGAGGACCTCCAGGGCGCGGCTCTCGCCGGCGCCGTCCCTGGCGGCGGCATTGGCCTTCGACCTGGGCTTCGGTGTGGCCTGCGCTTTCGCAGGCGTGGCGGCCTTCACTGTCGCGGCTTTGGTAGGCGCAGCCGGCTTGGCGGGCGCGCCGGCCTTCGCTGCCGCGGGCTTGGTTGCCACGGCCTTCGCTGCCGCGGGCTTGGCTGCCACGGCCTTCGCCGCCACCGGCTTGCCTGCCACGGCCTTCGCCGCCACCGGCTTGCCTGCCTGCGCCGCGGCCCGCGGCTTCGCGGCCGTGGCCGGCCTGCGGGCCGCCGCCGGCTTGGCTGCCTCCGCGACGTCGCTCCCCCTCTTCCTTGTCGTGGTCGCCACGCTCAACTCCTCCTGATGCCGACCGCACCGGTCGGCTCTTGCATCGCCTTGGTCGCCTTGTCTTTCTCCCTGCCCAGCTGACTCATCTGCTGTTCCAATGTCGCGAGCCGCGTTCCGTCGCCCTCGCGCTGTGCCTCCTCCAGCAGCAGGCGGCCGTCACGCAGGTCCTCCTCCAGGCGTGCCACACGCAGCCGCAGCAGCGTCACGCGCAGCACCTCGGAGGCAGTCTCCGCGTCCAACGCCTCACCCTCCCCCGAGCCGGAGATCGCCAGAAGATCGTGAGCGAGGTCTCCCGATGCCGGATCCAGCCCGGCAACAAACGTCTCGAGGTCGGGTGGCCCATCGGTCGCTGTGACGCGCTCCTGCCAGGCCGCCGCCAGCGCGGCCGCGGTCGCGTCGCGCAACGGGAGCGGCTGGTCCGCGGCGAGCTCAGCCGCCAGGGATGGGTACCGAAGCAGCAGCTCGAGCGCCGACGCCTCCAACGGCGAGAGAGCAAGTCGCGGGGGCCCGCCATTGTCGTTTCCCGGACCGAGCGGCACCGACGGCCGCGGGGCTGCCCGACGAATCGGCTCCCGCTGCAACGCGTCAGCCAGCACCCGCTCCTCGACCTGCACCAGCTGCGCCAGTCGCTGCAGGTAGAGGCTGCGAACGATGGGGTCGGCAACGCGCTTGAGCAGCGCCAGCACGCGGCCGGTCAGGTCGCGCTTGCCGGCCACGGAGCTCATGTCGACCTCCGCCACGGTCCGGTCGATGAAATAGTCGATCACCGGCTTGGCGTCGGCGACGGCGGCACGCCACGCGTCCGGATCGGTCCTGATCAGCTCGTCAGGATCCTTGCCGGCCGGGATCCGCACCACGCGGACCTTTGAGACGCTCTGATCCGGCCCCAGCTCCTCGATCAGGCCACGCTGCGTCGCCTGCTCGCCCGCGACGTCGACGTCATAGGCGAGCGCCACCGCGTCCGCGTAGCGCGTGGCCAGCTCGACCTGCCCGCGCGTCAGGGCGGTGCCCAGGCTTGCAACGACGTTCTCGAAGCCGGCCTGGTGGGCGGCCATCACATCGGTGTAGCCCTCGACGATGACGGTCAGCTTCTCGCGCCGGATCGCCGTCTTGGCAAGATGGATGGCGTACAGCGTGCGGCTCTTGTCGAAGAGCGGCCCAGCCGGGGAGTTGAGGTACTTGGGGCCCTCCGCGCCGGGCATGATCCGGCCGCCCAGTCCCACCGCACCCCCCGACGCGTCGCGAATCGGGATGATGATCCGGCCGCGGAATTTATCGATCACGCCGCCACGGTTCGACGCGCTGGCGAGCCCTGCCGCGATCAGCTCTTCGTTCGAGAAGCCACGACCCAGGAGCCGCCGCGAGAGCATCTCCCAGTTGTTCGGCGCATAGCCGATCCCGAACCGGTCGAGGGTCGCCTCGCTCAAGCCCCGCTCGTCGAGGTAGCTCCGTGCCGCTTCGGCATGGCGCGACTGGAGCAGCACCTCGCGATACCAGGCGATGGCGGCCTCGAGCGCCTCGCGCAGGCGCCGCTTGTATCGGTCCTCCTTCGCCGTCCGCTCGGACAGCTCGACCCCGGCCTTCTCGGCCAGCCGCGCCAGCGCCTCCCGAAAGTCGAGCCCGTCGCGCCGCATCAGGAAGGTGAAGATGTCGCCGCCCTCGCCGCAGCCGAAGCAATGCCAGGTCTCGCGGTCAGGGCTGACCAGGAACGATGGCGTCTTCTCGGCGTGGAACGGGCAGAGGCCCTTGTAGGCCGAGCCGGCGCGCTTGAGGGCGACCGTCTCGCCGACCACGTCGACGACGGGCAGCTTGGACTTGATCTCGGCGGTGATGCCTGAGGAGGTCATACGGGTGGCAGGTCCTGCCGACTGGTTCGGCTTGTCAAGGGGTTTGTCAATGGGCGGGCCTTGATTTTACCACATTGTCAAGGTTGGCCCCTCCACGGACCGATGGGTGCCAGGCGACCGGGAGGCGGGTCGCCCATGGCTGGACGCGGGTTCTACACTCCACACGGCTGACCCGGCCGCACCGCACCGCTCCCCACCGGAGGACCCATCACGCGCGCCCCACCGCCACCGCTCGATCTGCGCGAACCGACCCTGCGCCGCGCCGCGTTCCGTGACATCCACGGCGCGCGGCTGCACGGATTCGCGCTGCTCGTCTCGCTTGGCGACCGGCCGCGCGCGGCGAGGGCCGCCACCGGGGCACTCGAGGAGGGAGTCCGGCGCTCCGCCGAGCTGCGGCATCCCGAGCGGGCCGCCGCCTGGCTGCGGGCCCGCGTCCTTCGCCGGCTCCGCCGTGGATCTCGGCCGCGTGCCGGTCCATGGGATCGCGAGCGGCGTGCGGCCCTGCGCGGCCTGGGAGCTGCGGACCCCGTCTTCGACGGGCTTGCCGCGCTGCCCATCGTGCCCCGCGCCGCGCTCGTGGCCTCGACGGTCGAACGTTTCGATCCGATCGACGTGGAGACGATCCTGGGGATGCCAACCGGGTCGAGCCTGCGGACGGTGGCGCGTGCCCGGCAGCGATACCTGGCCGCCGTCATGGCGACGGCGAATCCGCAGGAGCTGGTCGATACGCCAGGTGGCGAGCTGGGTGACAGGATTCGCGAGGTCGCCGATCGCGCGATGGGCGCGCCCACGGGCGTCGCTCGATGACCAGGCGCGCCGCGGATCCGCACGAGCGCTTCGACCAATGGCTGCTCACCGGAGCGCGGGGCGAGCCGGCACGCGACCTTGCGCTGCATGCGTCGCTCTGCGCCGCCTGCACGGCACGGATCAGCGCGCTGGATCTGCTCACATCGATCGATCCGGGTCGAGCAACCATGCCGCCCTCGCTGGCGGGTGCCCGACGGCCGGTCACCACCCTCCGTCGCGCTGGGCGATTCGCGGCTGCCTTCGCCGGCGTGACGGTCGCCGCGACGCTCATCGGGCTGGCGACCTGGCGGATGATGGACCTGCAGGGCCTGGCCGACCGGGTGGACGCGAACGCCGGCGAGACGCCGGGCCAGGCCGTCTTGGGCGGCACGGGAGAGTCCTCGCAGCCTCCGAGCGCAGAAGGATCGGCCGCATCGACCTCGTCGATGGAACCCGCCGGGACCGCTGCCCCGACGCCGCCGCCGACCTCGCCACCGCTCATCCAACCGGGCCCGGCGCCGCGTCCCGTCACGCCGCGCCCGACGGTGTCGGCGAGCCCATCCGCATCCGTGACGCCGAGCGCATCGGGCACGACCCCGACCGGGAGCCCCACGCCAACACCGTCGGAGTCGGAGACGCCCACGCCCTCGCCGACCCCCACGCCCACTCTCACCGAGACGCCCACGCCATCGCCGACGCCCTCGCCCTGAGGGCGCGGGCGGGGTATTACTTGTCGCGGGCCTCGGCTCCGCTGATCGCCGCCTGGGCGGCGGCAAGGCGCGCGACAGGGACGCGGAACGGCGAGCAGGAGACGTAGTCCAGCCCCACCTCGTGGCAGAAGGCGATGCTCGCCGGATCGCCGCCGTGCTCGCCGCAGATGCCGACCTTGAGGTTCTTGCGCGTCTTGCGGCCCCGTTCGGTCGCCAGGCGCACCAGCTGCCCCACCCCGTCGCGATCCAGGACCTGGAACGGGTTCTCCGGCAGGATCTTGCGGTCGACGTACTGGAGCAAGAACTTGCCCTCCGCGTCGTCGCGCGAGAACCCGAAGGTCATCTGGGTCAGGTCGTTGGTGCCGAAGCTGAAGAACTCGGCGTGCTTCGCGATCTCGTCGGCGGTGAGCGCGCCGCGCGGCACCTCGATCATGGTCCCGAACTTGTAGCGCACCTGCTGGCCGGTCTCCATCACGATGCGGGCGACCTCGGCCTCGAGCACGCGTCGCGTCTCGGCCAGCTCGTTCACGTGGCCGACGAGGGGGATCATGATCTCGGGCAGCGGGGTGATCCCCTCGGCTGCCACCCGCGTCGCCCCGGCCAGGATGGCCCGGGTCTGCATGCGGACGATGTCCGGGATCAGCAGCCCCAGGCGGCAGCCGCGCATGCCGAGCATCGGGTTCTGCTCGCGCATCGCCTCGACGGCGGCGAGCAGCTCCTCCTTCTCGGCCAGATCCCTCTCCAGCTTGGACCGATCGACTCCATTCCCTTCCGCCTCGGGTCCGGAGAGCCGCAGCTTCCGCATCGCGCGCGCCGCGTCCTTCTTGCCGAACAGCTTCACCAGCCCCTGCTGGACGATGCCAGCATCGAGCCGGTTGGCGCCGTCGGTCTCGAGGATGGTGCGCAGCCGCGTGACGTCGACCAGCAGCTCGTCGTGAGACGGAAGGAACTCGTGGAGCGGCGGGTCGATCAGGCGGATCACGACCGGCAGGCCGTCCATGGCACGGAAGAGGCCGGCGAAATCATCGGTCTGGGCGGTTTCAAGCTCGGCCAGTGCGGCGTCGAAGACCTCCACCGCCTCGCGGTCGTCGGCATCCAGCTCCGCGCCGGCGTCCCGCCGGCGCTTGGCCTCGGTGGCGCGCGTGGCGTTCAGGATCATGCGCTGCACCGTCGGCAGCCGCTCCTCCTCGAAGAACATGTGCTCGGTTCGGCACAGCCCGATGCCCTGCGCGCCGAAGGCGCGAGCGCGCTCCGCGTCGCGCGGATAGTCGGCGTTGGCCCAGACCTGCAGGCGGCGCACCGCATCGGCCCATTCGAGAAGGGTGGCCAGGTCGTGCTCGTCCTCGAAGCGGGCCTCGATGGTCGGCAGCTCGCCGGCGTAGATCTCGCCGGTGGTGCCGTCGATGCTGATCATCTCGCCCTCTTTGACGGTGACGCCTCCGGCACGCATGGTCCGCTCGGCGTAGTCGATGAGCAGCGACTCGGCCCCGGCAACGCAGGGCAGGCCCATGGAGCGCGCCACCACAGCCGCATGGCTGGTGGCGCCGCCGCGAGCGGTCAGCACGCCCCGGGCGGCCAGCATGCCGTGCACGTCGTCCGGACTGGTCTCGATCCGGACCAGGATCACGGGGTCGCCGGCCGTCTTGGCCTCGACCGCGCGATCCGGGTCGAAGATCGCCTTGCCGGTGGCGGCGCCGGGTGAAGCGTTCAGGCCCTTGGCCAGGAAGCGGTCCTGCACCTTGGCTTTGGCCGCCTCGTCGAAGCGCGGCAGCAGGAGCTGGACGATCTGCGCGGGATCGACCCGCTGCAGAGCCTCCTCCCTGCTCAGGATGCCCTCGTTGGCCATGTCGACCGCGATCTTCACCGCGGCCGGCGCGGTGCGCTTTGCTGAGCGGGTCTGGAGCATGTACAGCTTGCCGCGCTCGATGGTGAACTCCAGGTCCTGCACGTCGCGGTAATGCCGCTCCAGGCGCTCCGCGATGGCGGTGAACTCGCCGTAGACCTCCGGCAGCTCGTCGCGCATGTGGCTGATCTTGGCCGGCGTCCGGATGCCGGCCACCACGTCCTCGCCCTGGGCGTTGGTCAGGTACTCGCCGTACAGCTCCTTCGCCCCGGTGTTCGGGTCGCGCGTGAAGGCGACGCCGGTCCCCGAATCGGTCCCCATGTTGCCGAAGACCATGGTCACCACGCTCACCGCGGTGCCCAGGTCGTGCGGGATCTTGTTGAACTCGCGGTAGTCGTGGGCGCGCTTGCCGAACCAGCTGTCGAAGACCGCGCGGGTGGCCAGCTCCAGCTGCCTGTACGGATCCGTCGGGAAATGCTCGCCGGTGTGCGTGCGCACGACCTCCCGATAGGTGTCCGCGATCTCGCGCAGATCCTCCGCGGACACGTCGGTGTCGAGCTTGGCGCCGCGCAGCTCCTTGAGCGCGTCGAACGGCTCGTCGAATTCGCTGGCCGGGATGTCGAGCACGATGCGCCCGAACATGGCGATGAAGCGGCGCCAGGCGTCATAGCCGAAGCGCTCGTTGCCGGTCAGCTCGATGAGGCCGGCCACGGTGTGCTCGTTGAGTCCCAGGTTGAGGACCGTGTCCATCATGCCGGGCATCGAGAACGCCGCCCCGGAACGAACGCTGACGAGGAGCGGGTTGTTCGGGTCACCGAAGCCCTTGCCGGTCTCCCGCTCCAGCTCCGCCATGTGCGCCAGCACGTCGTCCCACAGGCCGGGCGGCAGCTCCTTGCCCGCGGCGTAGTAGGCGTTGCAGGCCTCGGTCGTGATCGTGAAGCCGGGAGGCACCGGCAGGCCCGCCTTGGTCATCTCGGCAAGGCCCGCGCCCTTTCCTCCCAGGAGCGCGCGCATCTGGGCGTTGCCCTCCGCGAAGGTGTAGATTAGCTGGCCGGTGGGGGCGACTGGCGGAGCCGATGCCTCAGCGGCCGCCGTGGATGCAGCGGGCTTCGTGGCGGCCTTCGGCTTCGCTACACGCTTGCGGGTGGTTCCGGCCATGCGCTGGCACAGTCCTCGTATCTGCTGGGGAGCCCCGATTGTACCGCGAGCTCAGTCCCGGCCCTACCAGACCTCGCCGGGGCGCCAGTCGACGGCTATCGGCAGAGCCAGGTCGAGCCCGCGCGGTGTCCGTGGCGTGATGCGGACCATGATGCCGCCGTCTTCGTCCGGCGACCGCTCGAGTGTGCCGTCCCGGTTGCGGATCCAGGTGGGACCCTGCCAGACGACCCAGCCGAGGCGGGCGTAGAACGGCTGGCTGCCGGTCCCCAGCGCGCCGAGCTCGTATCGCTCGTCGACTATGCGGTCGATGACCTCCATCACCCGCGTGCCGAGGCCGGTGCGCTGGAGGTCCGGCCACACGGCGACCGCCTCGACGTAGCCGGCCCGCAGGACAGCGTCGCCCGGATAGAGCAGCCGGTCGACGATCGCGGCGTGGGCCAGGATGCCGCGCTCCGGGTCTTCGGCCAGCACGTGGACGCCTGGACCGATGTCCTCCCAGTAACTATCCCAGGGCTCGTTGAATGCGGCCACGCAGAGGTCGGTCAGCGTCGACCACTCGGCAGCGCTGAGCTCGGCGGAGGGCACGACCCGCAGCGAGCTCATCGCCGCGGCCGCAGCCGGCGCCGGCCGGGCTCACGGTATCGCACCTCGATCAGCGGCCACAGGTCGTCGAGCGTCACGCGGTAGTCCCCGCCCAGCCGCCGGGCACGCAGGCGGCCGGATCGAATCAGACGCCGCACGTGCTCGGGATGGAAGCCCAGGATCACACCCGCCTGGCGGGTGCCGACTTCCAGGCGAGTCAGGTCGACCGGCGTCGAATCGGGGAGGCCGACCAGCGCCACCGCCATGGCCTTCGTGCGATCGGCGGTCAGGGCCACCGCCTCCGGCTCGGCCCGACGCATGGCGCTCCCCAGCGCGGCGGCCAAATGGTCTCGCAGCACCCCCGCGGTGGTGCCCGATCCGGCGGCCGAGGGCGTCGGCCGGCGACCGGCGCTCACCCGACCTGCGCCCAGCCGCGCCGCAGGGCGACGGCGAACGCCCACGGCACGGCGGCGAGGACGCGCCCGAACGGCCCCGCCCGCCGGCTGTACAGGGCTCGCGCCTTGCGGAGCACCCGCTCGCGCGCCGGCCCGCTGAGCTCCATCGCCAGGCCGCGGAAGTCCGAGAAGGCGGCGGCCTCCTGACCGGACAGCCAGTGGGCGTCCGCCAGCGCCTCGCGGGCGGCGGGATCGCCGGGCAGCAGCTCGACCGCAGATCCGGCGGCCTGCAGCGCGCCACGGGCATCGCCGATTCGCGCCAGCCCCTGGGCCAGGGCCAGCTGGCCCGCCGCGTTCCGCGGATCCAGCCGCACGGCGCGTCGGGCGGCGTCGACCGCTTCCGTGGCCTGCGCCGCGTCAAGGCGCTCGGCGGCCTCGGCCACGATCCAGGCAGCCTGTCGCGGGTCGTTGAGCGCCAGGCGCCGGTATTCCACGGCGGCGTCGCGGTGCGCCCCACCAGCCGCCAGGGCCTGCGCCAACAGCTCGCGATAGCGGATCTCATCGGGGTCCAGGCGGACCGCATCGCTGGCATGCCGCTCGGCCTCCTCGGCACGTCCCAGTGCCAGGAGCGAGCGCGCGCGGAACTCGTGGGCGGCATCGTCGCCGGGTCGCTCGGCGAGGATCGACTCGGTCAGGCGCAGCACGGCCTGGTGATCGCCGCGATCGAACGCCTCTTGGACCGAGGCGAGCGCAGTCCCGCGGCGGGTCATCCGCCCGCCTCCGCGCCGCGAAGGCGTCTGCCGATGATCCACAGGAATCGCTCGGCCGTTCCGTCCGGGCCGATCTCCTCGACGACCTCCGCCTCGACCAGCTCGAAGCCGGCGCGCTGCACCAGCCCCTGGTTGGTGACGGCGTCGAAGTGGCTGAAGTACATCGGCACGCCGAGCCAGTCCCCCTCGACGGTCCCGGGGTCGTCGCTCGCGCCCATCGAGATGAGCAGCACGCCGCCAGGGCGCAGCCAACCGGCGATCCGCCCCAGCAGGTCGGCGTGGTGCTGGCGCGGGACGTGGGTGATCGCGCAGAAGGCCGCCACCGCGTCGAACGTGGCGGCCTCGAAGGCCACGTCGAGCATGCTTGCCTGCAGGAAACGGGCACCGGGCGCGCGCGCGGCGGCCATGCGCAGCTGCTCGGCCGAGATGTCCACCGCAGTGACGCGATGCCTCTGTGCCAGCCCTCGCGTCACCGGCTCACCGGCGCCGCAGCCGAGCTCCAGGACGTCGGACGCCGCGGTGAGCAGGGCCAGGAGCCGCTCCAGGTACCGGTCGCGGGCCCCGCCCGACCGGTTGCTGGCGAGGTACCGCGCCGCCATGCGGTCGTACCCGGCCCCGACGATCTCGACCGCGCGCACGTCGTCCGGGCGTGACTCGTCAGGCGGGGACATCGCCCGCCTCGCGCGGCACGCCCTCCCACGGCGCCGTGCCGTCCAGGAGCGCGGCGAGCCGACCCGGGATGTCCCCCATCGCCACGCGCTCCTGGGTCATCGAGTCGCGCTCGCGGATAGTGGCCGCCCCATCGTCGAGGGAGTCGACGTCGACCGTCACGCAGTACGGCGTGCCGATCTCGTCCTGGCGGCGGTAGAGCTTCCCGATGGAGGCGGTGTCGTCGTAGATCGCCGCCATGCGCGGCTTCAGCTCGGCGGTCAGCGCCCGCGCCCGCTCGACCAGCTCCGGCCGGTTGCGAAGGAGCGGCATCACCGCCACCTTCACGGGCGCCAGCGATGGCGCCACGCGCAGGACCACGCGCCGCTCGCCGGCGACCTGCTCCTCCGTATAGCCGTCGAGAAGGACGGTGAGCACCGCACGATCCACGCCCATCGCCGGCTCGATGACGAAGGGCGTGACGTGCTCCCCGCTCGCCTCGTCGAAGACGGCGAGCCCCTTGCCGGAGCCGGCAGCGTGGGCTGAGAGGTCGAAGTCGGTGCGGTCGGCCACGCCCTCCAGCTCGGACCAGCCCATCGGGAAGGCGTACTCCACATCGGTCGTCTGCTTCGAGTAGTGGGAGAGCTCATCGGCCTCGTGCGGGCGAAGGCGCAGGCGGGATCGGTCGATCCCCATCACATCGGTCCACCAGCGCAGGCGCTCGGTGACCCAGTAGACGAACCACTCGTCCTCCTGGCTGGGATGGACGAAGAACTCCAGCTCCATCAGCTCGAACTCGCGGTCGCGGAAGATGAAGTTGCCCGGCGTGATCTCGTTGCGAAAGGCCCTGCCGACCTGCGCGATCCCGAACGGCAGCTTCTTGCGGGTGGTGGTGGCGACGTTATCGAAGTTGACGAATATGCCCTGGGCGGTCTCGGGGCGCAGGTACGCCTCGCTCGCCGTCTCCTCGACCGGCCCGACGTTGGTCTTGAACATGAGGTTGAACTGGCGGGCCTCGGTCAGGGTGCCCTTCATGCCGCAGTTCGGGCATGCGATCTCGGACGGCTTGCCCTTGAGGTCGTCCGCCCGGAAGCGGAGCTTGCAGTTGCGACAGTCGACCATGGGGTCGCTGAAGCCGCCGACGTGGCCGGAGACCTCCCAGACCCGAGGGTTCATGATGATCGCCGCGTCGATACCCACCACGTCGTCGCGGAGCTGGACCATGGAGCGCCACCAGGCGGCCTTGACGTTGTTCTTGAGCTCCACGCCCAGGGGCCCGTAGTCCCAGAAGCCGCCCATGCCACCGTAGATCTCGCTGGAGGGAAAGACGAACCCCCGCCGCTTGGCGAGGCTGACAATGACCTCCATGTTGGGGGCAGGCACGGTCTCTGGATGGCCTCCGGTGCACCAGATGTTGGACCGATGGGTGGGCGTTCGAGTCTAGCAGGCACCGACTGGAGAACCGGTCAGGTCAGGCAGCCGCCTGCGCACCGGAGACGATCCGCCGAATTACGCAAATGCGCATGTACAGACCATTAGCCTGGGGATGACGCCGTTTCGTCCCGGGGGCGAGGTGCTGCTGAGCGTGAGACGCGGCCGTGGCGAGCCGACATCGGCTCGAGTGCCTCGCTACGGCTCTCCTCGTGAACATCTGCGTATCGCTCGCTCGATTCGCAGCCGCGCCACGGTCACGTCAGGACGGCGGCCTCGCGGGCCGCGACCTCGGCAAGGAAGTCGCGGGTGCGCAGCTCGCGCTCCAGGACGGCTGAGACGGTTGCGTGCAGCAGCCGCTCCACCTCCCGATGCAGCGCCGAGGGAACCTGTAGTCGCAGGACCGCGGTCAGCGAGGATCGCTGCAGATGGCGCAGGACCTTGAGCCCTTCCGCCGAGATCGACCGCGCGCCCAGCGAGGCGTGCGCGCACTCGGGGCCCACCACGCCGCCGGCGACCGGCGAGAACGCGTTCCCCTCCGGCCCGATCCCGGCGCCGCACTCCAGGCAGGTCGTCAGCTCCGGCCGGAAGCCCATCGCATCGAGGAGGTGCAGCTCGAACCAGCGGGCCACGACCTCGCGCGACACGTCGAGCGGGGCGGCATCCAGGGCGCTGAGGCTCTGCGCCAGCAGGATGAAGGCGCCGTGCGAGTCGGCCGTCCCCTCGCAGAAGCGGTCGGCCAGCTCGATGAGGTACCAGGCCGCCGCCGTGGAATGCAGGTCGTTGCGCAGGCCAAGGTGCGGGTCCTCGAGCGCGGCCTGAGTGACGACGTCGAAGGTGCGCCCCACCGCCAGTACCAGGTGAACGTCGCTGAACGGCTCCAATCCCCCGCCCAGGCGGGAGCGCGGGCGACGGATCCCCTTGGCGATGACGCGCAGCTTGCCGAGCCGCGGGGTGAGCACGGTGAGCACCCGATCCGCCTCGCCCAGGTCCATCGAGCGCAGGACGATGCCCTCCGTCTTGTAGAGGCGTGCGCGGCTCATCGGTCTCCGGTCGGGTACGCTCTCGGAGTGGACATCCAGACCGAGTTTAACGACCTGCTGGCCGAGATCGAGGGCGAGATGCGGTCCGTGCTCGACGAGCGGCAGGGCCACGCGCGGCCGCTGTACGAGATGCTCGCCTACCACCTCGGCCTGGACCAGACGGAGGGGCCGCGCGGCAAGCGGATGCGACCCCTCCTCGGCCTGCTCGCCTACGAGGCGCTGGTCGGCAACCATGACGACGCGCTGCCTGCCGCCGCCGCGGTCGAGCTCGGCCACAACTTCAGCCTGGTCCACGACGACATCGAGGATTCGGATCGCGAGCGACGGCATCGGCCCACCCTGTGGGCGATCTGGGGGGTGCCTATGGCCATCAACGCCGGCGACGCCCTGTTCGCGCTGTCACGGCTCGCGCTCTATCGGCTCGTGCACTCGGAGAAGTACGAGCCGCAGAAGCTGCTTGACGTGATGCACGTCTACGACGAGACCTGCCTGGCGCTGTGCGAGGGGCAGTACCTGGACATCAGCTTCGAGCGGCGGGTGGACGTCACCGTGGACGAGTACATGGAGATGATCGGCAAGAAGACCGCCGCGCTGCTGGGCGCGTCACTGCAGCAGGGCGCCATGCTGGCCGACCGCGACGAGGAGACCGTCGAGGCCTTCCGCCGCTTCGGCTTCGAGCTCGGAATCGCCTTCCAGATGGCCGATGACCTGAAGGGCACCTTCTGGGCGACGCGAGACTCGGGCAAGCCGGTGGCGGGCGACGTTCGCAAGCGCAAGAAGACGCTTCCGCTGGTGTGGGCGCTGCAGCATGCCTCCGAGCCCGACGCCGCACGGCTGCGCGAGATCTACCAGCCGATCAGGGCCACCGATGGCAGCCTGCCGCCGGAGGTCGAGGTGCCGATGACGCAGGAGCAGGTGGACGAGGTGCTGGCGATCCTGGAACGCAGCGGCGCGCATGAGCACGCCAGGCGCGAGGCGCTCCGCTACCGGGAGATGGCGCTCGCCAACGTCGCCGCCCTGTCCGTCCCGGAAGAGAACCGGGCCGCGCTTCGGCTGCTGGTCGAGTCGGTGATCTCGATCTAGGACTTCGATTTAGGACTGCGGCGCAGGCTCTGAGCCGTTCTCCTCGCCGTTCGTCCGCTCCGGACGCGTGGCCAGAACCTTGGCGACGCGCCGGGGCTCGGCGGCCTCGACCTTCAGCATGACGTCCTGGAAGGGGACCTCCGCGCCGGGGAGCGGGATCCGGCCGACCCGGTGCACGATGAACCCGCCGACCGTGTCGTACGCCTCCTCGTCCTCCTCCTCGGTATCAGGGAGCTCGAAGAGGTCGCGCAGGTCGTCCATGCTCACCCGGCCGTCCAGCCGGAAGGCTCGCTGCCCGTCCGACTCGATCGGCTCGACCAGCGACTCCTCGGTGTCGTACTCGTCCTGGATCTCGCCCACGATCTCCTCGACCACGTCCTCGAGCGTGATCAGCCCGGCGGTCCCACCGTACTCGTCCACCACGATCGCGATGTGGCGCTTGGTGGACTGCATCTGGTGCAGCAGCTCGTCGACCGCCATCGTCTCCGGGACGTAGACCGGCGGTCGGGCGATCTTGCGGATGTCGATCTGGGGCGTCTCACCGCCGTCGCGCTTCAGGTAGGGCAGCAGGTCCTTGGCGTAGAGGATGCCGACGACGTTGTCCAGGCTCTCCTCGTACACCGGCAGGCGCGAGTGGCCCGCCCGGATGATCATGTCGAGCACGTCGTCGATCGGGTCGTTGACCTCGATCGCCTGGATCCCGATGCGCGGCACCATCACCTCGTGGACCTGCGTCTCGCCGAGCTCGATGACGCCGTGGATCATCTCCTTCTCGTCCTTCTCGATACCGCCCGTCTCGCTGCCGGTCTCGACCAGCATCTTCAGCTCCTCGGTCGACAGGTAGCCGGCCTGCGGCCGCTCCGTGCCCCCCAGCAGCCGGACGAGGACGTTGGAGACGCTCGACACGAGCCAGACGATCGGCCGCAGGACGCGGTCGAGGAGGCCGATGGCCGGGGCGACCACCAGCGCGAAGCGGTCTGCGAAGGTGAGCGCCAGCGTCTTGGGCACCAGCTCGCCGACGATGATCGACGCCAGCGCGATGAAGAGCGTGACCAGCACGAAGCTGATCCCGGCGGCGGCGGCGTCGCTCAGGAACGGGATGATCCCGATCAGCCCCTCCAGCGAGCGGGAGAGCGAGACGGCACCGACCGCGGCGGCCAGGAAGCCGAGGAAGGTGATCGCGATCTGGATCGTGGCCAGGAAGCGGCTCGGGTCGTCGGTGACCCGCTTCGCGGTCCGCGCGCCGCGGTTGCCCTCGCTGATCAGCTGGTTCAGGCGGTGGCGCTTGACGGTGATCAGCGCGATCTCGGAGGCCGCGAAGAAGCCGCCGATCAGGATCAGCCCTGCGACGATGGCCAGGTCGATGAGCCAGTTGTCGATCATCGCCGGTCAGCCATCGGCCGGGTTCGACCTGCCTCCCGCCTGCGGTTTCCGATCGGCGGCCGAGGCCGCCGGCTCCGGGGCCGGCTCCGGAGGCGGCTCGGGGCTGGCCTCGCGGCTGCGCCGCCGGGCGTCGATCAGACGCGCCGGCATGCCGACCACCGTCTTGCCGGCCGGGACGTCACGCGTCACCACGGCGCCGGCACCGGTCTTGGCCCCGGGCCCGACGGTGATTGGAGCGCGGAGCATGGTGTCGACGCCGATGAACGCACCGTCGCCGATGATCGTCGGGTGCTTCCGCACGCCGTCAAAGTTAGCAGTCACCGTGCCAGCGCCGATGTTGACCTCCTCGCCCACCTCGGCGTCGCCCAGGTAGCTGAAGTGGTGCACCTGCGTGCCGGCCCCCATGCGCGTCTGCTTGAGCTCGGCGTAATTGCCGATCCGGCAGCGAGGACCGATCTGGCAGCCGGGGCGCAGGTGGCTGTACGGACCGATCTCCACGTCCTCGGCCACGGTCGACTCCTCGATCACGCTGGCCCACACGACCGTGCGCGGCCCGATGCGCGAGTCACGCAGCTCCGCCTGCGGGCCGATCACCGCGTCCTGCGCGATCACGGTCGCGCCCTTGAGCACCGTCCACGGCTCGATACGGGCGTCCTGCCCGATCTCGACCGCGGCGTCGATGTAGGTGGTCGCCGGGTCGACGATGGTGACCCCGTTGCGCATGTGGCGCTCGGCGATCTCGGCGCGCAGCAGCCGCTCGGCGGCCGCCAGCGCGATACGGTCATTGATGCCGGTCGTCAGCTCGGCGCGCGGCGCGGTCACGACCGCCACGCGACGGCCGCCGCCAACCGCCATGGCCACGAGGTCGGTGAGGTAGTACTCCCCCGAGGCCGATGCGGGCACCTGGCCCACGTTGGCGCGCAGCCAGGCGGCGTCGAAGCAGTAGGTTCCGACGTTCACCTCGTCGATCGCCCGGGTGGCGGGGTCGGCGTCGCCCTCCTCCACGATCGCGCTCACGCCGCCGTCCGGGCCACGCAGCACCCGCCCGTACCCGGTCGGATCGGCGACGCGGGCCGAGAGCAGCGCCACCGTCGCCTCCCCCTCCGCCTGCTCGCGCAGGAGACGCTGGAAAAGGTCGGAGGGAAGCAGCGGAACGTCGCCCATTGTCACCAGAACGTGGCGCGCGCCTGAGGACACCCTGCTCAGCCCCTGCCGGACCGCATCGGCGGTGCCCAGCTGGGGCTCCTGGCGGACTGTCGGGGCCCGTTCGCCGAGCGCCGCCTCGAGCTGGTCGGCGCCGTGGCCGGTGACCACCACCCGGTGCTCGATGCCGGCGCTGGCGAGCGCGCCGAGCACATGCTCGATCATCGGGCGGCCGGCCAATGGGTGGAGGACCTTGGGCAGACGGGATCGCATCCGGGTCCCTTGCCCGGCGGCCAGGACGATGGCCGCGGTGGCTAGCACGTGTGTGGGTGCTCCCGTGGGTGCTCCAAATCGAACGGACAGTGGCGCCGATGGTATGCGTGGTGCATGAAGCCGGTCAACCGCGCGTCTCGACCAGCGCGACCGCCTCGATCTCCACCAGAGCGTCCTTGGGGAGCGCCTTGACCGCAACCGTCGAACGGGCCGGATATGGGGTCGAGAAGTGCGCCGCGTAGACCTCGTTGACCGCCGCGAAGTCCCCCATGTCGGCCAGGAAGATGGTGGTCTTCACCACGCGCTCGAGCGAGGTGCCGGCAGCGTCCAGGATCGCCGACAGGTTGCGGAGCGCCCGATCCGCCTGCGCCGCTGCGCCGGCCGCCAGCTCGCCGCCGGTCGGGTCGAGCCCGAGCTGGCCAGCGGTGAACACGAGGCCGCCGGCATGGATCGCCTGGCTGTAGGGGCCGATCGCCGCGGGCGCGGCGTTGGTCATCACCTGGGTGCGCACGCTCATGCCTCCTCGATGCTAGCCGCTTCGCGCCGCAGACGCGTTTCGGTGACGCGGAGACCGAGCTCTCGCAGCCCGGCTGCCAGCGCGGCGACTCGCTCGGGATCGTCGTTGCGGACGAAGATCGTCGGCCCGCTGCCGGTCAGCCGCGGCGCCGCCCCGGCCGCCGTCACCAGCCGGAAGAGGTCGTCCAGCTCGGGGCGCAGGCGCCGCGCCGGAGCCAGCAGGTCGTTGCGCCCCGGCTCGGGCGGCGCGGGACCGCCGATCTCGCCCGGGCGCAGCTCGGCGAAAACATCGGCGGTCGACAGGCGGAACGGCGGATGGATCAGCAGCACCAATTCACCGCCGCTCGGCGGCTCGATCGCCGAGACGCGCTCCCCGATCCCCTCCACCCGCGCCGCGCAGAGTCGCGAGGCGAAGAACGGCACGTCGGCGCCGATCGCGGCGAGCGCCGCCAGGTCCTGCTCGCCGGGCGCCTCGTCTGCGCCGCGCCAGCGCCGCGCGAGCCGCCAGGCCGCCGCCGCGTCCGACGAGCCGCCGCCCAGCCCGGCAGCCGCGGGAATCTGCTTCTCGACCGTCAGGCAGGCGAGCTCTGGCTCCGCGCCAAGCCCGGCCACCAGGCCGCGCCAGGCGAGGTTCTCGCGCGGCCCGAGCGGGATCTCCTCGCCCGGCTGGGCCTCGACGCGGAGGCCGGAGCAGCCGGGCATCAGCAGCAGCCGATCAGCGAGATCGAGCAGCACCAGGTCGCTGACCAGCAGGTGGTAGCCATCAGGGCGTCGACCGACGACGGCGAGCGACAGGTTCAGCTTGGCCGGGGCGTCGAGGCGCAGCGGCACCGTGGGGGTCATCGGCTCACCAGCAACGGGCTCAGCCGAGTCGCGAGGCAGGCCCATTCGTCGACGCTCAGCGTCTGTGGGCGCCGCTCGGAGTGGATCCCGCAGGCGGCGAACGCGGAGGTCAGTGCTTCGCGAGGCACCGGGAGCTCACGACCGAGGCCGTTGTGCAGCTGCTTGCGGCGCTGACGGAACCCCGCCTGCACGATCCGGTAGAACGGCTCGCGCCCATCGCCCACCGGAACCGGCGGATCCGGACGGCGGCGCAGACGCAGGACCGCCGAGTCGACCTTCGGCGACGGCTCGAATGCGGCCGCCGGCACCCGGGCCACGACCTCCGCGCTGGCGACGTTCTGGACGAAGACGGACAGGTAGCTCATCTGGCCGGGCGGGGCGGCGACGCGCTCCGCCACCTCGGCCTGCACCAGCAGGACCGTCAGCTCCGGCGGCCGCTCCCCCTCCACGAAGGCATGCAGCAGCGGGCTGGTGATGTGGTACGGGATGTTGGCCACCAGCTTGAACGACTCCCCCGGAAAGCATTCCCGGGGATGGATGGTCAGGGCGTCGGCCTCGATCAGCTCGAAGCCCGGCACGGCACCGAGCTCGCGACGCAGCCATCCCGCCAGCCGCGCATCCAGCTCGACCGCCAGGACCGATGCGCCGGCGGCCAGCAGGCGACGGGTCAGCACGCCGAGGCCAGGACCGATCTCGACCACCCGGTCGCCGGGTCGCAGCTCCGCGGCGGCGACGATCTCGTCGAGCGCAGCCGCGTCGGTCAGGAAGTTCTGGCTGAGGGTGCGGCGCGGGCGCAGCCGCTCGGCGGCGAGCAGGCGGCGCAGCTGCCCGGGCGTCGGCGGCGCAAGGCGATCGGCGGCGAGCGGATCGCTCATCGGTCGAGCCAGGGCAGCGCCAGGTTCGGGGTCGCCTCGAGCGACGCGTCGGCCCGGTCGCCCGCCGCGAAGCGGTAGCCGGCTGCGGCGCCGATCATCGCGCCGTTGTCCGTGCACCAGGCCGGCGGCGGCACCAGCAGCGGGACGCCGGCGACCGCGAGCCGCTCGCGCAGCGCGGCGCGCAGGGCGCGGTTGGCCGCCACGCCGCCGCCGAGCGCCACCGCGGCGACGCCATGCTCCTCCGCGGCCGCCACCGTCTTCGCGGTCAGCGCGTCGACGACGGCCTCCTCGAACGCCGCTGCAAGCCCGTCGACCGGGAGCGGCTCACCGCGCTCGCGATAGCCGGCCACGGCCCGCAGCACGGCCGTCTTCAGGCCGCTGAAGCTGAAGTCGTAGCGGCCATCGGTCCGCGCCCGCGGAAAGCGGGTCGCCGGCTGCGCCCCTTCGGCCGCCGTGGAGATCGCCGGCCCGCCAGGATACGGCAGGCCAAGCAATCGGCCGACCTTGTCGAACGCCTCGCCGGCGGCGTCGTCGACCGTCTGGCCGAGCAGCAGGTATTGGCCGTGGTCCTCCATCAGGATCAGCTGGGTGTGCCCGCCGCTCACCACCAGGCAGAGCAGCGGGAAGGGCGGCTCCGGCGGAAGTGGCTCCGCGGCGGGGGCATCGGTCAACCAGTTGGCGTAGATGTGGCCTTCGAGGTGGTTGACCGCGACGAGCGGCAGGTCACGTGCTGCCGAGACGGCCTTGCCGACGTTGACGCCCACCAGCAGGGAGCCGATCAACCCGGGACCGCAGGTCACGGCCAGCGCGTCGAGATCGGTCCAGCCCATGCCGGCCTCGGCCAGGGCGGCCTCGATGGTTGGGACGATCCAGCGCAGCTGCTGGCGGGCGGCGACCTCGGGCACGATCCCGCCCGTCTCGGCATGCAGCGCGATCTGGGTCGCCACCTGGTTCGCCTCGATCCGACGTCCGCCGACCACCACCGCCACGCCGGTCTCGTCGCAGCTCGTCTCGATCGCCAGGATCCGCGGGGCAGCCACTACGAGGCCTCCTCCGCCGCCTGCCGCTCGCGTTCGGCACGGAGCACCGCCTGCATCTCCGGCTCGACGAGGTCCGTGGTGCTCATCACGTACGCGTCCTCCCCGTCGTCGGTGTAGTAGCGGGGACGCCTGCCGGCAACGGTGAAGCCGAAGGAGCGATAGAGGGCCTTTGCCGCGTCGTTGCCGACCCGCACCTCCAGCGTCATGCGCGCCGCTCCAAGCTCCCGGGCCAGGTCGGCAAGTCGCAGCAGCAGTCGACGGCCAACACCACGCCGCCGCCAATCGGGATGGACCCCGAAGGTGGTGATGTGCGCCTCGTCGACCATCAGCCAGACGCCCGCGAAACCGACGATCCGCTCGCCGTCGGGTGCGGCCGCGCGGGCCACGATGTACCGCGCCAGCCGATTGCCGGTCAGCTCCTGCTCGAACGCGTACGACGGCCACGGCGTGCTGAAGCTGAGGCGCTCGATCTCGTGCACCGCTTCGATGTCGCTCGTTCGCATGGCCTCGACCGTCAGCGGCAGGCTCACGGCCATGGCGTGGCCTCGGCATGTGCCAGCTGTCCCAGGCCCCGGGGTTGGCGCAGGTAGGCCGGTTCGAGGCGGGCGAGATCGTCGCCGGCGGGATTCGAGGCCAGCCGCGCGGCCGCGAGCGCAGCGACCGCAGCCGCCGCTCTGGTTGGAGGCGTTGCCCCGGCGAGGCCGAACGCCTCGGCGAGCTCACCCGGTGCCGCGACGGCCGCCACGCCGGACTGCAAGGGGAGCTCGTCGCGGTCGACGATGCGGGGTCGCGTCTCCCCCCGCAGCAGGAGGTACGCCTCGCGGGCGCCGGCCCGGGCGATCGCCGCCGGGGCCCCAGGATCGGCCGCCAACCACGCCTCCAGGCTCGGCACGCCGACGATCGGGCGCCCGAGAGCGAGCGCCATGCCCTTCGCCAGGCTCATGCCGACCCGCAGGCCGGTGAAGGAGCCCGGTCCGATGCCGACGGCGAACGCCGTGGCCTGGTCGAGCCGATGACCGCCGCCAGCCAGCAGGGCGAGGAGGTGTGGCAGCAGCTCGTGCGCGCCACGTCCGGCGGAGCGCCAGCCATCGATGGCCAGCAGCTCGCCGTCCTCGGCGGCTGTAGCGACCGAGAGGTCGGTCGACGCGGATTCGACGGCGACGATCATCGCAGCGCCTCCGCCGCCAGCGCCGCATGCGCGTCGCCGTGGGCAGCCCAGCGGATGGCGCGAACGTCCTCGCCGGCGGCATCAGGCTCGATCCAGAGGTCGATGCGCTCCAGGGGCAGCCAGCCATCCAGGCGATCCGCCCACTCCACCACGGTCACGCCCTCGGCCTGGCGCTCGTCGAAGAGGCCGACCGCCAGCGCCTCCCCCGGGTCGTCGAGGCGGTACGCGTCGACATGGAAGAGGCGCAGCCGGCCGACATGCTCGTTCATGAGCACAAAGGTGGGGCTGTTGACGACGGTGGTGACGTCGAGCCCGTCGGCGACCCCCTTGGCCAGCTGCGTCTTGCCGGCGCCGAGCGGCCCGACCAGTGCCAGCACGATTCCCGGCCTGGCCCGCGTGCCGATCGCGCGTCCGAGGGCCCGGGTGTGCTGCGGCGAGTCGCTTCGCAGCGCGCCGGAGCTCGGCGCTGCCGCTGTGAATCGGTCCATGAGCGAGAAGGATACGGGTCAGGCGCTGGGGGGCACCGGCAGGGTGGCCTCCAGATTGGCGAGCGGCACGGGCGCCAGCCGTCCGTCCTCGAAACGGACCAGGCCCATCCTGGTGGCGATGCCCGATGGCGTCGCGTGCAGGTCATCCAGCTCCGCCACCAGCACGCCGGCGCGTCCCTGGAACGGGCGGCGGTGCGCGATCACCCGCTCGCCGACGCGCGGCAGCGTCCGGCGTCCCGGCGCGGGTTCGGCGTCGTAGACGTACAGGAGCCCATCGGTGCCGAACAGGCTGGCCATCCGACCGGCATGAGCCTTGAACCATCCGAAGCGCTGCGGGTCGATGCCTACCTTGCCGAACCCCTCCAGCAGCAGCACTCCGAACGCGCCGACCAGGCCTCCAACCTCCCGACGGCGACGCTGGATGGCCTCGAAGTCGCGCAGCTCCTTGTCCAGCACCCCGCCGAGCACGATCCCCGCCACCCCCATGGCGCGTGCCCGCGTGAGGGTCTCGGCCGAGGCGCGCGACCCGCCCACCAGGATCCTGCCAGTCGCGCCCACGTCGATTGCCGCCGCCCTGAGCTCTTCGCCGGGATCGTGGACGGCGACCACCAGCTCGCCGTGGACCGCCTCGCCCGTGCCCCCAACGCCCCGCACCAGGGCGCCGGGGACCTCGACCGTGATGGCCCCGTCCTCCACCGCGCGAATGCGGCCATGCACATGGCCGATGACCGGCTCCTCGGGCCCGAGCGGCGCAAGCAGAGCAGTACCGTCGATCGCCGACACGCCCAGCAGCAGGCCGCCCGTCGGCGCGCGTGCCTCGCGTCCGTCGGCACCTCGCGCGATCGCGTCGCCCTCCGCCAGGCGGGTGCCCGGCCGGACCAGGAGCAGGGCCGAGACGGCATCGGATCGCACGCGCAGCTTCGTCGCCAGCTGGACCCGTACGGCGGGGCCTGGCCGCCGATGGAGACCGAGCACCTGGTCGGGAGCGACGTCGCTGCCGACCATGACGCTCGGCACGGTGCCACGCGGCACGCGCACCCGGTGCAGCGCCGGCCCGTTCACGGCTGGTCTCCGGGCACCGGTGTCGAGGGCTCGCGGGCGAAGGCATCGCGCCAACCGGCGAGCACGGCACGACGGTCGTCGGCGCGACGCGGCATTGACAGCGGGACCTCTCGCGCGTCGAGGATCAGCCCCAGCGCCCCACCGGTGACCGTCACCTGGGCGCGCCGCGCGCGTCGTGGCCCCCCCAGCGTCACGCCGGCTTCGAGCTCGATCTCGAGCTCAGCCGACTGGCCCCGTCCGAGGGGCAGCAGCTGCAGCTGCCCGCTGCGCAGCTCGACCGGGCCCGTGGTGGGCCATCCAGCCCGATGGACGGTCACGCGCATCACCACCTGCCCAGGATGGCCGCCGCGACAGACGACGGCGGCGCCGAGCGGCGTGAGGAGGTCATCTCGGAGCATGCCCATCCCCTCTCGGATCTCGGCGTCGTCCAGCGCACCGAGCGGCGGCAGCGCGCCGGCGGCGTCGATCGCCAGCTCAGTGACCCCGAGCGGGCGCACGCCGTCGAGCAGCAGTTGGGCCGCCTGGCCGGGCCGTGGTGCCGCGGCCAGCGTGCGCCCCGACCCGATGAGCAGGTCGATGCCCGAGATCGCTCCCTCGTCGGCCGCTCCCTGCGCCAGCAGCTGACGAGCCGCACCGTGCATGATCGCGAGCTCGTCCTCGGTCTGCGGCAGGGTGCCCGGCCGGGCGCGCAGGTTCTGCAGCGCATCGGCCACCGCCAGCTCGTCGATCGCCAGCGGAAGCAACCTCGCAAGGCGCGCCGGACCGCCCGGCCCGACCAGGCTCGAGGCCGATAGCCCGCCCTCGGCGAAGACCCGGCTCTCCGCGGTCCCATCCGCGTCGGCGAGCACCCAGCTGGCGTAGCGGGCGCCCAGGTCGACGCCCAGGACTCGGCGCTCGGTCGAACGCGCGAGCTCGGCGACGGCGCGACGGAATGAGACCGGCGTCAGCTGCCGAACGCCGCCCGGCTCCACGAGCTGCTGCAGCAGGCCTTCGAGCGTGTGGCGCAGCGGGACGAGATCCTCCTCGGTCGCCGACGGCCGCGGGTTGGCGACCGTCTGCAGGGCACCCGGCTCGAAGAGCGTGGCGACCTCATCCGCGAGGGCAGCGGATCCCGCCCACAGCACCGGAGTTCGGGATGCACCCCGTGCCGCCGCGACCAGGCCCGCCATCTCCAGCGCCTGGCCGGCCCGCCCGTGGTCGAAGCCACCCGCCAGCAGCCAGGCGTCCACGTCGGCAGCCTGGAGCGCTGAGAGGCGATCGACGAGCGAGCGGCCGTCATCGGCCGTCGCCGCCTCGGCGACCGTCCAGCCGGCAGACTCCGCCGCACGACGCGCGGAGGCTCCTGAAAGCTCCGCGGAGATGGCGGCGAGCCCGATGCGCCCCGCGCGTCGTGGCGTATGACAGGCGATTCGGGGGGCGGTCCCCAGGAGCTCCGCCAGGCGGTCCGCCACGCGCCGGTCCGCGCCCTCGGCCAGGCGCGCGACCAGCGCGTTCACGAGCTCCTCCTCGCCCCAGGCGCTCGGTTGAGCCGCATGTCCGGCGATCCGCCAACGCCCGCGCGCGCGCGCCACCACGACGGCCTTCGTCCAGGCGGAGCCGACGTCCACCAGCAGCGACAGCTCAGCCGCCGGCCCGGGCCGCTTGCTCGGCGAGGGCAGCAACCCGGCGACCGGCCCTTCCATGGTCATCGCGCCTGCCCCAGCCAGTCGCCGAGCAGGAAGCCCAGCCTGTCGACCAGCAGCGCCAACCGGCTGACGAGGAGGAAGCCGAGCCAGCCGCCGATGGCACCGATCAGCAGCCAGCGCCCGGCGCCGGCCGCCACACCCGTGATCCGACCGCGCGGCACGCCGTGCAGGAAGCCGAGAACCACCAGGCCCGTGATCACCAGACCGATGAGGCCGTTGACCACCGTCAGCGCCGTGCCCGGGCGGAGGACGCTCGCCGCCAGCTGCGGGAGCAGCGTCCCGACAACCGCGCCGCCGAGCGCGAAAGCCGTCGTCGCGCCGACCAGCACCGCAACCGGGAGTGCCACGACCTGCCGCGGCAACCAGCGCGCGCCGGCCAACGCCCCGACCATGGCGAGCGCCGGAAGGAGCAGCACGTTGGCGGCTGGATCCCGGGCCAGCGGCTCGAGCAGACGCGGCAGCAGGACCTCGCGCACCGCCAGCAGGACGAGATAGCCGGTCGCCAGCCCGGCGAGCAGGTGCTGCGCGAGGCGAAAGGGGCGGCGCTCACCAAGGAGGTATGACCAGACCACGATGGTGACGAGCGCCGCCACCCAGGTGGCGATCACGCCGGCGAGGTCGGTACCGAGGAATCCGCTCACCGCGCGTTGCCCTCCGGCTCGGCGCCCGAGGCAGGCTCCGCGACGTCGGCGGCGGTGGCGGCTTCGGAGCCGGCCTCCGGCTCAGCCGCAGCGTCCGCCTCTGTGGGGCCTGCATCCGTCGCGATATCGGCCTCGCGGCCGCCGCGCCGGCGTCGGCTGGATGGCCCCGCCCCGTCGGCTGGTGCCGGCCCGACACCCCACAGGCCAGCCGTCACGGCACGCCCCAGCGCGCCGAGCGCGACGAGCATGCCGAGAAGCATCGCCAGCGCGCTCGGGACCCGCTCGGGAGCCGCCTGGGCACCGCCGACGTCGGCGGCGTACGCCGCGTCGTCGCGCAGGGTGGCGAGCAGCGCGACCAGCTGGCCGGTGCGCAGGTATGGGGCAACCTCAGGCTGCGCGAAGGTGGGCACGATCGCGGCAATCGGCAGGCTCGGCAGTCGGGTGCCGACCTGTTCGACCCAGGTCCGCGGCCCCAGCTCGCCGCCGCCGACGACGAGCACCAGCTGGAAGGCCCCCATCCCGGCATCCGCCTCGCGGATGGCATCGGCCACGGAGCCTTCGACCCCGACCGGCAGCAGAGCCGTCACCGACCGCACCATGCCCGCCTCGGCGCCAGCGATGAATCCGAGGTCCAGGAGCTCGTCCCCGCCGAATCCATCGCGCTGCAGTCGATCGAGCTCGGCGCTGGCGATCGCGCGGCCCTCCGGCGTGAAGCTGACAACGGCAAGCCGTGCGTCGCGTGCCAGCAGGTCGGCGAAGGCCGCGCGCACTGCCACCCGAATCTCGGGATAGGTGCCAAGGTCGGCGTCCAGGCCGACGAGCACCAGTGGCGCCTCGGGGAGTGCGGCGAACGCGGCCTGCAGCTCCGCGACGCGGGTGCGATCCGGGTTCGCCAGGAGCAGCGGCCCCCCATCGTCACCCGGGCGCAGGAGCACCGCCCCTCCGAGGAGGACGACAAGGGCCAGCGGGGCAAACCCCGCGCGCGAGGATCGGCGCGTCGTACGATCGGTCATTCCTCGGCGCCGTTCACGGCCAGGAGGACCCGCGCGGCGTGAACCGCGGTCACGATCGCGACGCCGATCAGCAGCCCGCGAAATGCCCCGCCGATCGGCACCGACAGGGTCCAGTCGGCGGCGCTGGCCAGCCAGTCGCCAGCGGAGCCGCCCAGTGGCAGCAGCAGGACGACGACCATGGCAGCCGCCGCCAGCATCAGGGCGCCCTCTCGCGTACGGATCGTCAGGCCGCGTCGGGCGGCGCCCAGCAGGAACACGAAGAGGAGGGCGAAGAGCGCCGCGATGAGCGGAGCCAGCAGGGCGGCAACGATCCAGCGAACCGCGGGATCCGTCGAGCCGCTGGACCCCGGATAGAAGCCCGCCAGCAGGATCACGGCGAAGCCGGCCAACAGCGCGAGGGACCCGGGCGGGTTGCCGCGGCGCTCGACCAGCTCCGTCCAATGCCGCAGCACCAGCGCGACACCGCCGGCCAGGGCGGCCGCCGCAGCCAGCAGGACAACGAGCTCGAGGACCAGGTCAGCGAGCGTGGCGAGGACCGGGTTGATGATGACGTAGTCGAGGAGCAGGAGCAGCCCGACGACGACGACCGTCGCCCCTGGCAGCGAGCGACGCACCTCAGCGCCCTGCCAGGGGCCCGGCCAGGTCGACTCCAGCGGCAAGGGCCAAGGCGGAACCGATGACCAGGACCGCGATGACCGCCAGGATGAGCCGGTTCGAGGCGAGCACGCCCGTGCGGTCGTGGCCCGCCGCCCGCAGATCGCTCGAAGCCTGGTAGAGCTCCGGACCGATGAGCGCTCCCTCTGCCGTGAGCAGTACCGATGCAGCCTGGGAGGCGGCGGCAGTGCCGACGCTCGTCCAGGAGGCGCCGGGCAGGGTTCCCTCGAACAGGAGCAGCGACTCCTCGGCCAGACCGCCGGCGACGAAGGTGGCTTCTGGCCTGGATGGGTCGGCCAGGGTCATGCCGGCGACCGCGGGGCGACCTTCGCCCAGGTACTGCGCTCCGGAGCGCTCGGCTCGCTCCGGGGTCTGGGTGGACCGATGTGCCTCCGCCAACACCGCCTCGGCGAGATGGACCGTTACCGGATCGTTCGCGGTGACCTGCAGCGGCACACCGGCGCTGGCCGCGGCGCGGGCGACGAAACCCAGGATCGGTAACGCGGCCAGCGTCTGCATCCGATCGAAGGCCGATGTGGCTCGCGCGACGCCGGCCGTCCCCAGGGAGAAGCCGGCCGCCGCGCCGGACTCGGCGGCGAGGGCCATGGCGCGCGGGATCCCGGCCAGCCGACCCAGGTCGCGGGTCGTCCAGCGGGTCGCCGGGCGAGCCACCAGCGAGAGGAGCACCAGCCCGACGGAGAAGATGGTCACCGCCGGCAATGGCCCGAGCCGCAGCGAGGATGCCGCGACCTGCGAGCCGATCAGGGCTACCAGGCTGCCGATCAGCTCGCCGAGGTTCGGCATCTAGTCATCGTCCGCGTCGGCGAGCTGCTCGATCAGGCGGTCGATCGCGCTGTCGTCGCCGAATGCCGCGCCAAGCAGCGACGCGCGGCCACCCAGGAGCGGCCTGAGCAGCGGGCTGACGAAGGTGGCGAGGTCACCGAGCAGCGGCTGCAGGGGCCGATGTGCCTCGAGCAGCAGGCGCGCCGGCGCAGCCAGGCCACGGCGCCGGATCTCGGCCGCGAGGTCGGCGGTGCCGTCGACCGTCATCGGCGCACGGTTCGCAGCGGCTCCAGGGTTGCGCGATACGCGGTCGCCTCGCTCGGGCTAATGACGGCGACCACCAGCGAGGATGGCAGGGAGTCTCCCGAGCTCGAACGGGAGGCGAGCACCTCGGCCATCAGGGCCGCTCCCTCTTCGGGGCTGAAGACCCCGCGGTCGACCCCGATCGGCGCGGTCGCCAGCCGGTGCAGCCCCAGCCTGGCGGCGATCTCGAAGGCCGCGTGGATGGCGCGTCTCACGCGATCGGCATCGGGCCGGTTGTCATGGCCAACCGCGACGGCGTGGATGATGTAGGGAGCAGCCAGGTCTCCGCCGGAGGTGACCACCGCGGATCCGGCCTCGATCGGTCCCTGCTCGACGGCGTCGCGCTCCACGCTCTCACCCGAGCGGCGCTTCACGGCGCGGGCGACCGGGATCGTCATGAACAGGCTCTCGGTCGCCGGCACGATCAGGGCGTCGACCTCGAGCTCGGCGATCTCCCCCTGCCAGACGTCGATCTCCATCGGGACAGCCATTCTCCGCTCGCTCGACGCCCCGGTCTCCGCGAAGAGCGCCTCGGCCTACAGGTGAAGGCGAGGGAGCCGGTCGCGGAGGGCGGTCGTCACTTCGTAGTTGATGGTGCGTCGCTCCGCAGCGACCTCATCGGCCGAGATGAGCGCGCCCATCTGCTCGCCGATCAGGACGAACTCGTCGTCGTAGGTTACATCATCGTTCTGACCCAGATCGACGGTGATCCCGTCCATGCTGATCGCCCCGACGATTGGTGCCAGGCGTCCACGCACGAGCACCCGGCCATTGTTGGCGTGGGCACGTGGCCAGCCGTCGCCGTAGCCGATCCCCAGCGTGGCGATCCGCGTCGCGCGCTCGGCACGGAAGCGCAGCCCATAGCCGATCGGCGCTCCGGCCGCCAGATCGAAGATGCGCAGCGGGAGGGCCTTCAACGACAGTGCCGGGCGCAGGCCGTGATCACGGGCGGACGCCCAGCCGGGCACCAGCCCGTACAGCCCCAGGCCGGGGCGCACGGCATCGGCAAAGCCCCCGGCCGCGGCCAGGATCCCTCCGGTGGCCGCCACGTGGACCAGGCCCGGATCGATCCCGGCAGATCGCATCGCATCGAGCGCCCGCGCCAGCTGCAACAGCTGCACGTCGGTGTAGGCATCGTCCTCGCCGGGGATCGCCAGGTGGCTGAAGGTGCCGGTCAGCTGCAGGTGGCGGCTGCGGACGATGCGCAGCCCGAGCTCGACGGCATCGGCCGGGTCGGCACCCTGGCGGCCGAGCCCGGAGTCGATCTTGAGCTGGACCGATGCCCGCCCGCCGGTGGCCGCCGCGGCCCGCTCGACGCGATCGATCCCGGCAGGGTCGTACACGATCGGCTCCAGTCCGGCGGCTGCCGTCGCCGCTGCCTCAGGCTCGCCGATCCCCCACAGCACCGTGATGGGAGCGTCGATGCCCGCGCCACGCAGCTCCAGCGCCTCGGGCAGGGTCGCGACCGCCAGGCGCTCGGCTCCGGCCGTGAGCAGCGTGTGAGCCACCGCGACGGCGCCGTGGCCGTAGGCGTTGGCCTTCACCACCGCGATCACCTGCTTGCCCGGGCCGGCGAGGCGCCGCAGCACGGCCAGGTTGTCGACGATCGCGGCGTGGTCGACCTCGACCCACGCGCGGTGTGGGCTGCGTGTAAGTGTCGGGTGGCTCACGAGCCGCGCCCGCCACGCAGCTGCTCGATCGCCTCGGGCAGGAGAGCGGCGAGGTCGCGGGCGATGACCCCGGCATGACCGATCCGGTCCTCCGCCAGCAGGCCGGCCGCCCCATGCACTGCCACCCCACAGCCCGCCGCGGCCAGCGGCGTGCAGCCCGCCGCCAGGAAGGCGCCGATGACTCCGGCCAGCACGTCTCCGCTGCCGGCGGTCGCCAGCGCCGGGGTTGCGACGTCCGAGCGCAGCAGCTCGCCGTCGGGACCGGCCACCACCGTCCGCGCCCCCTTGAGCACGATGACCTGGCCCCAGCGAATGGCCGCCTCGCCGGCCGCCGCCGCTCGCGCCTCATCATCCTCGCCCAGTGCGGGATCGGCCGGCTTGCCGGTGAGCCGCGCGAACTCGCCCGGATGGGGAGTCAGCACCAGCGAGGAGCTGAGGCCCTGCCACCAGCGCTGCGCCTCCGCCAGCGCGTTCAGGCCATCCGCATCCACCACCGCCGGCCCCTTCAGCTCGCCGATGAGGTGGCGCGCGCGACGAACGGTCGACGGCTGGTGGCCGAGCCCGGGCCCCACCACCACGGCCTCGTACGTGCTCGCTTCAGCCCCCAGCCGGCGCCAGCCGCCGGGCGCGATGAGGCCGGGCGCCTCCTCGGCCAGGAGCATGGCGGTGAGCTCCGGCACGATGCCGAGCAGCCGCATGCCGACCGATTCGGGGGTGGCGAGGCAGACGAGTCCCGCGCCGGCTCGGGCCGCGCCGAGGCCGGTGAGCAACGCCGCGCCCGCGTATTCGAGCGAGCCGGCGATCACCAGCAGGCGCCCGAAGGTGCCCTTGTGGGCGCGCGGCGGGCGAGAGGGCAGGCGCTCGGCCACCCAGCGCTGGGTCAGCGTCCGCGCGGCCACGGCCTACTCCGGCGCGCCGCGATGAGCGACCGCCACCGCGACCGCCATGCGGCGCTCGTGTGAGATCGAGACGGTCACGTCCTGGAGCTGCATCGAGGCCGCTCGTGCGGCGGCCCGGGCGTGGAGACGCACCTGCGGCGCCCCCGCCCAGTTGGGCAGGATCTCGATCTCGCGCCAGCCCACCCCCCGCACGCCGAGCCCGAGCACCTTGCTGATCGCCTCCTTGGCCGCCCAGCGGCCGGCGATGCGCTCCGCCTTTCGCCCGCAGTAGCGTGCCTCGGCCTCGGTCAGGACCCGTTCGCGGAAGCGGTCCGGATGACGCGAGAGCACACTGCTGATGCGGTCGATGTCGATGAGGTCGACGCCGATCTCGTGGCGGCTCATCCTCGATCCGCTACTCGACGGTGACCGACTTGGCCAGGTTGCGCGGCTGATCGACATCCGTGCCGCGCGCCACCGCGACCTCGTAGGCGAGCAGCTGAAGCGGCAGGATCGCGATCACCGGGGCGAGCTGCTCGAGGGTCTCAGGGACGTAGAGCACGTCCGGCGCGTAGCGCGCGATCTCCTCGTCACCGGCGGTGGCAACCGCAACCACGGGCGCCTCCCGGGCGCGGACCTCGGCGATGTTGCTGACCACCTTCTCGTAGGTCGAGCCCTGTGTCGCGATCGCCACCAGCGGCGTGTCGTGATCGAGCAGCGCGATCGGGCCATGCTTCAGCTCGCCCGCGGCGTAGCCCTCCGCGTGGACGTATGAGAGCTCCTTCAGCTTCAGCGCTCCCTCCATCGCGATCGGAAAGCCGAGCGCACGACCGATGTACATCACGTTCCGCACGCTGTTCCAGCGACGCGCCAGCTTCTTGACCTGCGGGGCGAGCTTGAGCGCCTCGGCGGAGAGGGCCGGCAGCTCGCGCAGGCCCAGGCCGAAAGTTCGCACCTGGTGCGCCGTGAGGCGCCCGCGCAGCATCGCCAGGTGCAGGGCGATCATCTGCAGCACCACCACTTGGGTGACGAACGCCTTGGTGGAGGCGACCGCCACCTCCGGGCCAGCCTGCAGGTAGCAGACCGCGTCGGCCTCCCGGGTGATCGCGCTGCCGACCACGTTGGTCACCACCACGATCGTGGCCCCCTGCTCGGCGGCCAGCTTCTGGGGCGCCAGGGTGTCGGCCGTCTCGCCGGATTGGCTGACGCTGATCACCAGCGTTCGCTCGTCGATCGGCGGCGGCGAGTAGCGCATCTCGCTGCCGATCTGGCTGCTGGCGGGCAGCCCGGCCCACTGCTGGATCAGCTGCGCTCCCACTTCGCCCGCATAGCGGGCCGTTCCGCAGCCGATCACGTACACGCGTTCGGCGGCGCGAAGCTTCTGCTCGATCGGCTCCAGCTCCGTCAGGGTGATCATCCCGGACGCATCCACGCGCCCGCGCAGTGCCTCCTGGATGGCGTGCGGCTGCTCGTAGATCTCCTTCAGCGTGAAATGCGCGAATCCGCCCTTCTCGGCCGCCTCGATGCTCCAGCGGATGCGCGTCACATCGCGCTGCACCTCCGCGCCGTCGAGGCCGATGATCCGCACGCCATCCGGCGAGACGTCCGCGATGTCGCCCTCGTGCAGGATCACGACGTTCTTGGTGTGCTCCAGGATGGCGGGGACGTCGCTGGCCAGGAAGCCCTCGCCGTTGCCGAGGCCCACGATCAGCGGCACGTTCATGCGGGCGCCCACGATCCGGTCGGGATGGTCGGTATGCATGACGCCGATCGCGTACGCGCCCCTGACCTCGTTGAGCGCCTCGCGCACGGCCTCGACCAAGTCACCGGTGTAGCGGCTCTCGATCAGGTGCGCCAGCGCCTCGGTATCGGTCTCGGAGGTGAACCGATGGCCTTCGGCCAGCATCCGGTCCTTGATCTCGCGATAGTTCTCGATGATCCCGTTGTGGATCAGCGCCAGCTGGCCGCCGCAGTCAGTGTGCGGGTGCGCATTCGCGTCGTTCGGGCGGCCGTGGGTCGCCCAGCGGGTATGGGCGATCCCGGGATGGCCGGCCGGAGCGCCGCCGTTGAGGTGATCGGTCAGGTTGCTGAGCTTGCCGGCCTTCTTCTCGACGAAGACGTCCCCGGCCTCGGTGAGCAGCGCGATGCCGGCAGAGTCGTAGCCGCGATACTCGAGGCGGCGTAAGCCCTCCAGCAGGATCGGCGCGGCGTCGCGCGGCCCCACGTATCCGACGATGCCGCACATGGGGGTCTCCTCTTCGCCTAGTTCAGACGCGTCTGGGCCAGCTCGTGCAGCTCGCGCGCGATCTCGTTGATCTCGTCCAGCTGGTCGCCCTCGACCATGATCCGGATCGTCTGCTCCGTGCCGGAAGGGCGAACCAGGATGCGTCCGCGCGACCCCAGGCGAACTTCTGCGCGCACCACGGCGGCGGCGAAGGCCGGGTCGACCTCCCAGGAGTCCTTGTGACGGACGGCTGAGTTTATCACCACCTGCGGAAGCCTCGAAATTCGCCCGGCCAGGTCGCCGAGGGTCGCGCCCTCGCTCGCGCGGACGGCCTTGACCAGCTCGATCGCGGTCAGCATCCCGTCCCCGGTGGTTGCCCGGTCGCGAAAGATGATGTGGCCGGACTGCTCGCCGCCGACCACGGCGTCGGCTCGCTCCATCGTCTCGAACACATGGCGGTCGCCGACGGGAGTGCGCAGCACGCGCCCGCCGGCCGCCTCGATCGCACGATCCAGCCCACCGTTGCTCATGACGGTGGCAACCAGGATCCCGTTTCGCAGCGTTCCGGCCGCCAGGCGCTGCAGGGCGCAGATGGCCATGATCGCATCGCCGTCGACGATCTCCCCGGCCTCGTCGACGGCGATCAGCCGGTCGGCGTCGCCGTCGAAGGCGAACCCCATCTGGAGCCCGCGCTCGACGACGGTCGCGGCCAGCCTTTCGGGATGCGTCGATCCAGAGCCCTGGTTGATGTTCGAGCCATCCGGCTCGGCGAACAGGACGGTCGTCTCCGCACCGAGCCGGCGGAAGAGATCGGGGGCAATGGCGGAAGCGGACCCATTGGCGCAGTCGATCCCGATACGCAGCCCGTCGAGCGCGTCACCGGCAGCTTCCGCCAGGTGCGCGGCGTAGGCATCGACCTCCGCGGAGTCGTGTCGAATGCGTCCCAGCTCGGCGTTCTGCTTGCCCGGCAGCGCATCGGCCTGGAAGATGAGCCGCTCCAGCCGCTCCTCGACCTCGTCGTCGACCTTGCGCCCGCCGGAGACGACTTTGAGCCCATTGTCCTCGGCGGGGTTGTGCGAGGCGGAGACCATCACCCCGGCCGCGTGATCTCCGTTCGCCGCGGCGAAGGCGAGGCAGGGCGTGGTGACCACGCCGAGCTCGACGACGTCCGCCCCGACCGCCGAGAGGCCGGCGGAGAGCGCCGAGACGAGCATGTCGCCCGAGCGCCGGGTGTCCTGGCCGACGACCACGCTCCGGCCGGCCCCATCGAGCAGATACCCCACCGCTCGACCCAGGTCGTAGGCGAGGATCGGGCTGAGATCCACGTTCGCGACGCCACGGATGCCATCGGTACCGAAGAGGCGACCCATCAGCCAGCGGGGCTGGGCGAGGCGGGAGGCTGGAGCACGACCGTCACCGTGACCGGCGACAGGGCGACGCGCTCCACCCCGGTGGGAAGCACCAGCGTCGGGACGATATCGTGCTCGCCGGGCGCGAGGCCGGCCACGTTCAGGATCGGCGAGATGTCCGCTTCGTCCAGCGCGTCGAGGGCGGCGGCCGTCCCGCGCAGCGTCACCGACACCTGCTCCAGCTGCGGCAGGCATGCCACCCCGGGGTCCGCGCCCTGGCAGACCAGGCCGAGCAGGAAGGTGCGCGTCACGATGGCCGGACGGATCTCGATCGTGACCGTCGGGGGCTGGCTCGCTTCCGAGAGCCGCGTGCCGGTCGGCAGCACCAGCACGGATTCCAGGGTGAGGGTCGACGTCGATCCGTCGAGCGGCAGCGGCTCGGTCACGACCTCGGAGACGCCGGCAAGTGCATCGGGCAGCCCGCGGAGCGTGACGACAGGCGGATCCAGGCCGATCGAGGCGATCTCGAAGCCCGCCGCCACCGTCCCGTCCAGGTCCGGACGAACCGGGACCGTCTTGCTCGTCTCGTTCGTCTCCACCTCGATCTGGATTGTCACGCTGGACGGGTCGAGCTCGACCGAGAGGACCGGTTCGGCGTTGACGTCGACCGCGGTGAGCTCCACCTGGTCATTCACGTCGATCCCCGATGGCTGGATGCTGATCGTCGCCCGGGCGTGATCCACCCGCGCCAGGAGAGATGCGGCGCCGCGCGCGGTGACCTCCCGCACGCTCAGCTGGGGCTCGCCGATCTCCAGACCCTCCGGCACCGGGCCCCGATCGATGCGGACCGTGATCGTCTTGGTGTCGACCCGATCGAGCGTGACGGTCACTTCCTCCGGCTCGACACTCAGGATGTCGACCCCGTTCAGCGTCGAACGTGCTTCGACCCGGAGCGACTGGGGCTGGGCCGCCAGATCCGGGTCGTAGTCGGCGAAGTCGACCGAGGCGGTGAACGATTCGGGCTGGACCAGCGCCGCGGAGTTGGACGCCACGCGGTAGGTGATCGTCACCCCCCGCAGCTGGCCGAGGCGGACCCAGTCGCTCGGCTGACCGGCGACGTCGACGCGAACGCCGGCCACCGGGCGCTCGGTGAAGGAGCCCGAGTAGACGAAGCCGGTGTACAGGATGGTGGCCAGGGTGATGGCGCCCAGCTTCAGGTGCCAGTTGCGGACCAGGAAGGCCATCTAGCCCCTCCGCTCGGCCGGGACGATCGGCGGCTCGCTGGGCTGCTTGGGCGCGGGTGCCTCGCCGTCGGCCGGGGCGGGCGGTGACTTGAGGCCGGCGTCGAGGCCCTCCACCACGACTCGGGCGTCGGGATCGATCGGATGCTCGATCTCGGCCTCCGGGCCGACCTGCCAGCGCCCCTCGATGCTGCGACGCAGGAGCGGCATGCGCTGGCGCGGCGCCTGGGGCCGGATCAGGTTGAAGATGCGACGGCGCAGCTGCTCCTCGGTGAGGTTGCGCTCGATGCGGCCGCGCATCACCAGGCTGATAGAGCCGGTCTCTTCGCTGACCACCACCACGATCGCGTCCGTCTGCTCGCTGATGCCGATCGCCGCCCGGTGGCGGGTCCCGTAGCGCTCACTGTCGAGCACGTTCTGCGAGAGCGGCAGGAGGACGGCGGAAGCGATGATCTTCTCGCCGGAGACGATCACCGCCCCGTCGTGCAGGGCGGTGCCGTGGTAGAAGATGGTCGCCAGCAGCTCCGCGCGAAGGTCGGCGTGCAGCGGCACGCCCGAATCGGTCGCCAGGTCCTGGAGGCCGGTGTCCCGTTCCAGCACGATCAGCGCGCCGTGGCGCGATCCGGCCAGGAGCCGGGCGGCGCGGCTGATCTCACGGGCGACACGCTCGGCGGCCGACACGTCGCTCGACACGAAGAAGCGGTTGAATGAGCCGAAGCGGCCGATCTGCTCCAGCGCGCGACGAAGCTCCGGCTGGAAGACGACCACGATCGCGAACAGGCCGACCACCGCGCCCGTCTGCAGCAGCGTGGAGAGAAGCCGAAGCTCGGCGGCTTGCGCCACCAGGTAGATCAGGTACAGGATCGAGAGGCCGATGACGATGCGCACGGCTCGGGTGCCGCGGATCAGGATGAAGATCCAGTAGATGACGATCGCGACGAGCACGATGTCGACCAGCGACGTCCAAGTGCCGCGAAGGTATGTCTGCAGGAAATCGCTGATCGCGTCGAGCACGTTCCGGTGGGTGGCCCCTCTGAGCGTCTTTCGCCGATCATACCAAAGGGCCCCGGCGACTCCGCCGGGGTCCATCGGTCTAGCGCTTTGTGTACTGGGGCGCCTTGCGAGCTCGCTTCAGCCCGTACTTCTTGCGCTCCTTGGCGCGCGGGTCGCGCGTCAGCAGGCCCGCGTCGCGCAGGGCCCCCCGAGCGTCCGGATGGGCGCTGACCAGGGCACGGGCGATTCCGTGGCGGATCGCGCCGGCCTGGCCCGAGAAGCCGCCGCCGGCCACCAGCACCGTTGCGGAGTACCGCCCCTCGGTCTCCGTCACGCGGAACGGCAGCCGCAGGGCGGTGGCGCCGCCCGTGCCACCGAAGTAGTCGGCCACGTCCTTGCCGTTCACGACGATCTGCCCGTCGCCCGGCAGCAGCCGGACCCGGGCGACCGATGTCTTGCGGCGACCGGTGCCGTAGATATAGGTGGTACTCAAGTCGTCCTGCGTCCTCTCACAGCTCGGCAGCGGTCGGCTGCTGGGCCTGGTGCGGGTGCTCCGCCCCGCCATACACCTTCAGCTTCTTGAACATCGCCCGGCCGAGCCGGTTCTGGGGCAGCATGCCCTTCACGGCCCGCTCGACGACCAACTCCGGCTTCCGGGCCAGGAGCGTCTGGAGGCTCTCCTCCTTGAGGCCGCCGGGGTAACCGGAGTGCCGGTAGTAGCGCTTCTGGATCAGCTTGTTGCCGGTGACCTTGATCCTGGCCGCGTTGATCACCACGACGTGATCGCCGGTGTCCAGGTGCGGCGAGTAGGTCACCTTGTGCTTGCCCTCGAGCAGGGTGGCGATGCGCGTGGCGAGCCGGCCCAGCGTCTGGCCGGTGGCATCGACCACCAACCACTGCCGCTCGATATCGCTCGCCTTGACTGCGAAGGTCTTCACGTTCTTCGTTCTCTTGTCTTCTTCTCGTAGATGACTCGCTCGAGTGTAAGGCCCGATGCCGGAACCGCCCGCCCATCAAGGGCCCGCGATCCCGACGCCAGCAACCCGGCGATCGCTTCCGGCGCCAGCCGTCCGCGTCCCACCTCCAGGAGGAGGGCCACGATGCTGCGCACCATCCGCCGCAGGAACGCGTTCGCCGTGACGCGCACCTCGACCGAGGTCCCGCGCCGGACGACGAGCACCTGCGACACGTGTCGCACGGTCCGGCCCACTGGGTCGCTCCCCAGCGCAGCGAAGTCACGCTGTCCGGTGAGCTCCCCCGCCGCGGCACGCATGGCCACGATGTCGAGCCGGTCGCCTATCTCGAGCGTCCGATGCCGATCGGTCGGCCGCCGGTCACCCAGCATCCGGATCCGATAGCGGTAGACGCGCCATGACGCGTCGCGCCGCGGGTCGAACCCGGGTTGGACCGGACGGAGCGACCGCACCGCCAGGTCCGGCGGCAGGACGGCGTTCAGCCGTCGCTGCAGCTCAGGCCACCCGAACCCGGCGCCGCGCCTGCGGCGCGCGAGGCAGAAGGCCGCGACCTGGCCGGTGGCGTGCACACCGGCATCGGTTCGCCCGGCGAGTCGGATTCGCACCTTCTCGCCGGTCAGTCTGTTAAGCGCCGCCTCCAGCTCCCCCTGCACCGTCCGAGCGTTCGGCTGGTACTGGGAGCCCGCGAAGGCGGTCCCGTCGTACTCGATCACCGCCCGGGCACACCGTCGCACCGCGGGAGCCATCGATCCGTCTGTAGTTGTCCGCCCAATCGACCGCGTCGTGTCAGACGAGCTCGATCTGGACGATCGGTGCCGCATCGCCAAGGCGCTCCCCGATCTTCACGATCCGGGTGAACCCCGAGCTGCGGTCGGCGTATTTGGTCGCCAGCTCGCCCATCAGCTTGTCGACGATGAGCGGCTCGTGCGGCATGTCGGCGACGAGCGATCGGCGCGCCGCCAGGTCGCCTCGCTTGGCGATGGTGATCATGCCGTCCACCAGGCCGCGGACCTCCTTGGCCTTTGCCTCGGTGGTCTTGACCCGCTCATAGCGGATCACGGCCACGGCCAGGTTCGCCAGCATGTGCAGGCGATGGCTGGTGGAGCGGCCGAGCTTCCGGCCGGTGACCCGATGAGGCATGTCGGCTCAGCTCTCCCGGTCGAGCTCGGCGGCGACGGCCTCGTCGAGCTCCGCCGAGGCGGGGAGGTCCGACTCGTCGGCATCCGATGCGGCCGACTCTGGGCTGATGAAGCCACGCAGGGCGAGGCGTTCCTTCAGCTCGTCCAGGCTCTTCTTGCCGAAGTTGCGCATCCGCAGGAACTCGTCGTCGGAGAGGGCGAGCACCTGGCCGACCTTGGTGATGTTGTTCCGCTTCAGGCTGTTGTAGGCCCGCATCGGGAGGTCCAGCTCCTCGATCGGGGCGTCGAGCAGGTTGGCGGCGACCGGGGCCGGCGCCTCCTCCTCGCCGCCGGCAGGCCGGCGGCCGATCTCGGCGAAGCGGCTGAACTCGCGCACCAGGATGTCGGCGGCCGCCGACAGCGCCGCCTTCGGCGTGCTGGTGCCATCGGTCTCGATGTCGAGCGTCAGGCGATCGAAGTTAGTCATCTGGCCGACGCGCGTGTCACTGACCACGAAGTTGACCCGGCGCACCGGCGAGAAGATGGCGTCGACCGGGATGATCCCGATCGGCATGTCCTCGGTGTGCTCGGCGGGGCGGTAGCCAACCCCCGTCTCGACGGTCAGGTCCATCTCGATCGAGCCGGCGTCGCTATCCAGGGTGAGCAGCACCAGCTCGGAGTTGACGATCTCGACGTCCGCCGACTCGGCGATGTCGCCGGCGGTCACCGGCCCGGCGCCGTGCTTCACCAGCTTGAGCGTGACAGCGTGGCGGGCGAACGAGCGCAGCCGCATCTTCTTGATGTTCAGGACGATCTGGGTCACGTCCTCCTTCACGTTCGGCAGCGTGCTGAACTCGTGGAAGACATTGGCGATCTGGATCGAGGTGACGGCCGCCCCCTCGAGGGAGTTGAGCAGCACGCGGCGCAGCGCGTTGCCCAGCGTGACGCCGTATCCGTCGGCGAGCGGATTGACCTCGAAGACGGAGAGGTTGCCGTTCGACTCGACCTCCTCGATGCGAGGCGCCGGCGTGGTTGTCTCTAGTTCGATCATGAAGGGATGCTTACTCCTGCTGCTATCGCGAGTAGTACTCGACGACCAGCTGCTCGTTGAACTCGGGTGGCATCTGCTCGCGGACGGGCTCGGCCAGGATGGACCCGGCGAGCTTGCCCCCGTCGACGCTCACCCACTCGGGGATCTGCGCGGACTTGATCGTCTCGGTGACGGCCTTGAAGATCTCGCGGCCGCGGCGGCTCTCCCGGACCTCGATCCGGTCGCCGACCTTGGTCGCGAAGCTGGGGATGTTGGTCGGCTTGCCGTTGACGGCGAAGTGGCCGTGGCCCACCAGCTGGCGCGCCTGAGCGCGTGAGGTGGCCAGGCCCATCCGGAAGACGACGTTGTCCAGCCGCATCTCGAGCATGCGCAGCAGGTTCTCGCCGGTCATGCCCTTGCGCTGCTCGGCCTTCTCGAAGTAGTTGCGGAATTGCTTCTCGAGTACCGAGTAGCTCTTGCGGACCTTCTGCTTCTCGCGGAGCTGGATGCCGAACTCGCTCACCTTGCGGCGGCGCTGGGTGTTCATGCCGGGCGGCGTGCTGCGCCGCTCGAAGGAGCACTTCTTGGTGTAGCAGCGGCTCCCCTTGAGGAACAGCTTCAGCCCCTCGCGGCGGCAGATGCGGCAGACCGGATCGGTGTATCGGGCCATCTCGATCGCTCCCTAGACCCGTCGCCGCTTCGGCGGGCGGCATCCGTTGTGCGGGATGGGGGTCACGTCGGTGATGGCGGTCACCTCCAGGCCGGCGGCCTGGAGGGAGCGGATCGCCTGCTCGCGCCCGGCACCGGGGCCCTTGACGAAGACCTCGATCTGGCGCATCCCGTGCTCCATGGCGCGGCGCGCGGCCGAATCGGCGGTCTGCGCGGCGGCGTATGGCGTGCTCTTGCGCGAGCCCTTGAAGCCGACCAGCCCGGCGCTGCCCCAGCTGACCACGTTTCCGGTCGTGTCGGTGATCGTCACGATCGTGTTGTTGAACGTGGACTGGATGTGGGCGTGTCCCACCGGGACGTTCTTCTTCTCTCGCTTCTTGGTGCGCGCGGCGCGCTTCCGCTCAGCCATGGAACTCCTGTGTCACTCGCGGGTGAGGGTGGATCTGGTTACTTCTTGCGTCGGACGCCGACCGTCTTGCGCGAGCCGCGGCGCTGGCGCGCGTTCGTCTTGGTGCGCTGCCCGCGCACCGGTAGGTTGCGTCGATGACGGATGCCCCGGTAGGAGCCGATCTCCATCAAGCGCTTGATGTTCATGCTGACCTCGCGGCGCAAGTCGCCCTCGACCTTGAAGCGCTTGTCGATCAGCTCTCGAATGCGGTTGACCTCGTCCTCGGTCAGGTCGCGGACCCGCGTGTCCTCGGAGACGTTGGCGGCTTTCAGGATCTGATTCGCCGAGGTGGGGCCGATGCCGTGGATATACGTCAGCGACACGATCACCCGCTTCTCGCGGGGGATGTCGACGCCGGAGATTCGTGCCACGCTCGCGCTACCCCTGCCGCTGCTTGTGCTTGGGGATGACGCAGATGACCATCACCACGCCGGAGCGCTTGATCACCTTGCAGCGCTCACAGCGCGGCTTTACGGACGCAGAAACCTTCATCTCATCCTGTACGTGATGCGACCCCGGGTGAGGTCGTAGGGACTCAGCTCGACGCGGACGGTGTCGCCGGGCAGGATGCGGATGAAGTTCTGGCGCAGCTTGCCGGAGATGTGGGCGAGCACCTCGTGCCCGTTCTCGAGCCGCACCTTGAACATCGCGTTCGGCAGGGGGAGGACTACCTCTCCCTCAACCTCGATTGCATCCTTTTTCGCCAAGCGCTACGCACCCTCGAACTGCTGTCTGATTGATTGGTTGGGAACACACGGAAAGGCCGCCGCCCGGGCGACCAGAATGAAGAGTATACACGAGACCGGCCAGCCGGCACAACGGCGGATCCTGGTCATAGCCCGATGGCTGCTGATCGGTCGGTGAGCACCTCCGGCCCAGCGTCCGTCACGGCGATCGTGTTCTCGAAATGGGCCGAGATGCTGCCGTCCTCGGTCACCACCGTCCAGCCATCGTCGAGCAGCACGACGTCGTCGCCGCCCAGGTTGAACATCGGCTCGATGGCGAAGCACATGCCCGTCTCGATCCGCAGCCCGGGGCTGCTCGGTCGGTAGTTCGGCACCTGCGGCTCCTCGTGCATCTGTTGGCCGATGCCGTGGCCCACGAACGGGCGGACCACGCCATAGCCGTGCTCGAGGGCCACCGCCTCGATGGCCACTCCCACGTCGCCGATCCGGTTGCCGCGCACAGCGGCCGCGATCCCCGCCTCCATCCCGCGCCGCGTGGCGTCGATCAGCCGCTGGACGCGGCGGGGCACGTCGCCGACCGGCCAGGTGCGGGCGCAGTCGGCGTGCCATCCGTCCCAGATGCAGCCGACGTCGAGGCTCACCACGTCCCCGTCGCGGATCCACCGCTTCGGTGAAGGGATGCCGTGCACCACTTCGTCGTTCAGCGATGCGCAGATCGACGCCGGGAAGTTGGGGGCGCCGCCAGACCCGCGATAGCCCTTGAACGAGGGCACGGCACCGGCGCCGCGGATCATCTCTTCCGCGATCCGGTCGAGCTCGGCCGTCGAGACCCCGGGACGCAGCTCCGCGTAGAGGGCGTCGAGCACGTCGGCCAGGATCGCGCCGGCGTGGCGCATGCGGGCGATCTCCTCCGGCCGCTTGATGGTGACAAGGGACGCGCGCAACGGGCTGCTCATCGGGCCAGCTCGTCCAGGATTGCGCGGGTCACGGCCCCGATCGGCTGGCGCCCGCCGATGCGGGTCACGACACCCGACCGGTCGTAATGGTCGACCACCTCGAGCATCGGCGGCACCTGCTTGCTGAGCCGCGCGCGCACCACCTCAGGACGATCGTCGTCGCGCTGCTGGAGCGGCGTTCCGTCCCGGTCGCAGATGCCCGGGACGCGGGGCGGGTCGGTGAGCTCGTGGTAGATCGTCCGGCAGGCTGGGCATACCCAGCGCCCGGCGAGGCGCGCCACCAGCTCATCGGTCGGGACCTCGATGTAGAAGACGCGGTTGATGCGCTCACCCTGTCCCGCCAGGGTGGCGTCGAGGGCGCGGGCCTGGGCCACGGTGCGTGGGAAGCCGTCCAGGATCGCCCCGCGATCGGCGCTCGGCCGCGCCAGCTGATCCATGAACATCCCGATCGTGACCTCGTCAGGCACGAGGTCGCCGCGCTCCATGTAGGCACGCGCCTGCTCGCCGAGCGGGGTGGCGTCGTGGACCGCCTGGCGGAACAGGTCGCCTGAGGCCAGGTGCGGGAGCCCAAGCTCGCGGCTCAGCAGCACGGCCTGGGTGCCCTTGCCGGCGCCCGCCGCGCCGACCAGCAGGAGGATGCGCCGCCGATCGGGCGCCGACGGGCCGTGGCCCGCATCGGTCACCGGATGAAGCCCTCGTAGTGGCGCATCAGCATCTGCGCCTCCAGCTGCTTCATCGTCTCAACCACGACGCTCACCACGATCAGGATGCTGGTGCCACCCAGCTGGAGGCCCTGCGTGCCGGGGATCGCCGCGGCCACGATCAGCGGGAGCACCGCCAGCGTGGCCAGGAATAACGCGCCGCCGAGCGTGATGCGGTTCGTGACCCGCGACAGGAAGTCCTCGGTCGGTTTGCCGGGCCGGATGCCCGGGATGAAGCCGCCGTTCTTGCGCAGGAAGTCGGCCGTCTGATCGGGCCGGAACTGGAAGGCCGTATAGAAGTAGGTGAAGAAGACGACCAGCGCGAAGTACATCGATCCGTAGAGCGGCACATTGGTGCGTCCGTCGAGGTTGGTCGCGATCCAGTTCGCGGTGTTCCGTACCCACTCGACGTCGCTTGCGGTGAAATACTGGGCGATCTGGGCGGGGAAGAGCAGGATGCTGATGGCGAAGATGATCGGGATCACGCCCGCCATCGTCACCTTGAGGGGCAGGTACTGGGTCTGGCCCTGGTACATGCGCCGGCCGCGCACGCGGCTGGCGTATTGGACGGGGATCCGGCGCTGGCCCTCGTTGATGAAGACCACGCCCGCGATCACCACGATGGCGATGATCACGAACGGGATGATCCGCAGCAGGCCGTCAGGTCCGGTGACGATCGGGCCAGCCTGGTGCGGGATCCGCCCCACGATGCCGGCGAAGATGATGAAGCTGATGCCGTTGCCCAGCCCGCGCTCGCTGATCAGCTCGCCGAGCCACATCAGCAGGATGGTCCCGGCGGTGAAGCTGATCAGCAGGGACGCGGTCTGGAAGCTGAACAGGTCCGACTGGGGGATCACGCCGTTGGCCTGCAGCAGGACGCTGAAGCCGTAGCCCTGGGCGAAGGCCATCGGGACCGTCAGCAGGCGGGTGTACTGGTTGAGCTTGTTGCGCCCGTACTCGCCCTCGCGCGCCAGCTCCCCGAGGCTCGGGATGACGCCCTGCATCAGCTGCATGATGATGCTGGCGTTGATGTAGGGGTTCACCCCCATCCCGATGATCGAGGCGGTCGCCAGCCCACCGCCCGAGAAGAGGTCGAGCAGGCTGAGCAGCTGGTTGGTCTCGAACAGGTTCGAGAGCCGCTCCTGGTCGACGTTCGGGACGGGAACGTTGGTGAGCACCCGGAAGATCAGCAGGATCCCGAGCGTGAAGAGGATCTTGCGCCGGATGTCCGGCGCACGGAAGGCGGTGATGAGCGAGTCGATCACCTAGGGCTCGACCTCGCTCTCGGCGTCTGCCGTGGGCTGGGGCTCAGCGGTGGTTTCGGCCGCTGCCGCGACCTCCGCCGCTGCGGTGGGCTCAGTCTCTTCCGCGGCCTCCGCCGCTGCGGTGGGCTCAGTCTCTTCCGCGGGCTCCGTCTCTGCCGTGGGCTCCATGTCGGCGGACTCGGCCTCCGCATCGGCCGTATCGACCGTGGCCGTTGCCGCCGACCCCTTCGCGGGTGCCCCGGAAGGCGCCGGAGCCCCGCCGCGAGCCGCCTTCCGCTTGGCCTTGCCCCGGGCCCGGGCATCGGCCTTCGCAGAGTCGCGGGCCTCGATGCTCGCGGCCTCAGCGGCCTCGGCGGCCTCGTCGACCGGGTTGCCCTCCGGCCAGCTGATGCGCTGCGCCGTGCTGCCCGCGGCCGACAGCTTGGCGAGGGCGGAACGGGTGAAGGCGTGCGCGTGAATGGTGACGCCCTTCGGCGCATCGCCGCCGCCCAGGATCTTGACCGGCAGCTGCCTGGTCTTGCGGTCGCGCAGCAGCCCGTCGTGCTTGAGCACGTCCGGCGTGATCAGGGTCCCGGCGGCAGCCTCCGTCAGCCGAGCGAGGTTGACGCCCGCGTACTCCACCCGAAATCGGTTCTTGAAGCCGTGCAGCTTCGGGGTCCGGATGTGGAGGGGGGTCTGGCCGCCCTCGAACCAGGCGGGGATCCCGCCCCCGGCTCGCGACTTCTGGCCCTTCGTCCCGCGCCCGGCGGTCTTGCCGCGGCCAGAACCGTGCCCGCGACCGACGCGACGCGACGGCTCGTGCGAGCCGGAGGACGGCTGCAGGTCGTGGAGCTTCACTGCGTACCCCCTTCCCTGGTCGGCTCCTGCACGTGGAGCAGGAAGGCGACGCGGCGGAGCATGCCGCGGTTGACCGGCGTATCCGCGATCTCCACCGTCTGGTTGAGCCGATGCAGCCCGAGCGCCCGGATGGTGCCTCGGGCCCCGGCCTTGTGGCCGATGGTGGAGCGGACCCAGGTCACCCGCAGCATCGGTCCTGCGTCAGCGCCCCGCTCAGCGGCCACGGCCGCCTCCCATCGGATAGGCGGGCGCCGGACGCTCGATCACCTCGTGCGGGCGACGCGCCAGCTCGGCGCCGCGCTTGCCGAGCAGTTGCTCGGCCGTCTTGCCACGCCGCGCGGCGATCGCGTCCGCGGAGCGCAGAGAGGTGAGCGCCTCGATCGTGGCGCGAACCACGTTCACCGGGTTGGTGCTGCCCATCGACTTGCTCAGCAGGTCGCGGATCCCCGCCGCCTCCACCACCGATCGGACCGAGCCGCCGGCGATGACGCCGGTGCCGGCCGAGGCCGGCTTGAGCAGCACCGTGCTGGCCCCGAAGTCGTGCGAGACCTCGTGCGGGATGGTGGAGCCGACGAGCGGCACGCGGATCAGGCGCTTCTTGGCGTCCTCGACGCCCTTGCGGATCGCCTCGGGTACCTCGTTCGACTTGCCGAGTCCGGCACCCACGACGCCGTTGTGGTCGCCGACCACCACCACCGCGCTGAAGCTGAAGCGCCGGCCGCCCTTGACGACCTTGGCCACGCGGTTGATCTGGACGACCTTTTCCTCCAGGTTGAGCTTGGTCGGGTCGATTCTTGCCATCTGGTCCTCCGCCCTACAGGTCGAGGCCGCCGTCGCGGGCGCCCTCGGCGAGCGAGCGAACCCGCCCGTGATATCGGTATCCACCGCGGTCCAGGACCGCGGTCGTAACGCCGGCGGCCTTGGCCCGCTCGGCCAGCGCCTTGCCGACCGCGTGAGCGGCGCCGAGCTTTCCCGGCCCACCGGCGAAGGTGGCCTCCCGGCTGGAGGCCGCCGCCAGCGTGCGCCCGGTCGTGTCGTCGATGACCTGGGCGTAGATGTACTTCGCGCTGCGGAAGACCGACAGGCGCGGGCGGTCACCGCTCCCCGACAGGCGCAGCCGGAGGCGGGCGTGCCGCTTCTGGCGCGAGGCGCCGCGGCTCTGCTTCTTGATCATTACTTGGCGCCTCCGACCTTGCCGGCCTTGCCGGCCTTGCGCAGGATCTGCTCGCCCGCGTACTTGATCCCCTTGCCCTTGTACGGCTCTGGCTTTCGTCGCGAGCGAATGTAGGCCGCGATCTGACCGACCAGCTCCTTGTCGGCGCCGAACACCGCCAGGCGCGTCGGCGTCTCCAGGCGGAACTCGATGCCGGCCGGCGGATCGACCTCGACCGGGTGGGAGTAGCCGAGGGCCAGCACCAGCTTGGTGCCCTGCAGCTGGGCGCGATAGCCGACGCCGCTGATCTCCAGGCCCTTGCTGAAGCCGCTCGTGACGCCGGTGACCATGTTGTTGACCAGGGTCCGGGTCAGGCCGTGCAGGGCCCGATGGCGTGGCTGATCGGACGGCCGCACCACGCGAAGCTGGCCGTCATCGCGCTCCACGGTCATCTCGGGATGGATTTCCCGCTCCAGCGTTCCGAGCGGGCCCTTGACGCGCAGCAGTCGACCCTCCTGGGTGACCTCCACCCCGGACGGCAGCGCGATCGGCATTCGACCGATTCGTGACATCAGCTCGCTCCCCTACCAGACATAGCAGAGGACCTCGCCGCCGAGATTCAGCTTCCGGGCCTGCGACCCGGTCATGATCCCGCGCGAGGTGGAGAGGATGGCCATCCCGAGCCCGCCCAGGACGCGGGGAATCTCGGTCTTGCGGGCGTAGACCCGCAGGCCCGGCTTGGAGATCCGCTTCAGCCCGCTGACGACCGGCGTGCGGCCCTCGACGTACTTCAGCTGCAGCGAGAGCATCTCCTGGATACCGTCCTGGCTGGTCGAGTAGCCATCGATGAAGCCCTCCTCGACAAGGATGCGCGCGATCTCGCGCTTCACCCGGGACGAGGGCAGCATCAGCTCACGGTGCCGCGCGGCGCTCGCGTTGCGGATCCGCGTCAGCATGTCGGCGATCGGGTCGGTTACGTTCATGTCGGTTTCGGTGTCTCCTCGACGGTGGTACGCGCCACGCGCGGCGTGGTCGGCGCCTGCCGCTGATGGGGCCGCCCGCGCGGCGGCCGATTGACCTGAGCTACCAGCTCGACTTGGTCACGCCGGGAAGCTGGCCCTCCAAGGCCCGCTCCCGGAAGCAGATTCGGCACATCGCGAAGCGGCGCATGTAGCCCCGCGGCCGCCCGCAGATCGAGCAGCGGTTGTGCTGCTGGACCGGGAAGCGCGGCGCCCGCCGTGCCTTCGCGATCTTCGACTTCTTCGCCACTCGGTTTCCTCGCTAGTTGGCCTGGAACGGCATGCCGAGGAGCTCCAGGAGCTTGCGCCCCTCCTCATCGGTCTTGGCCGTGGTCACGATGCTGATCTCCAGCCCGCGGAGCCGGTCGATCTTGTCGTAGTCGATCTCGGGATAGACGAGCTGCTCGCGCAGCCCGAGGCTGAAGTTGCCGCGCCCGTCGAACGAGCGGGTCGCGATCCCCCTGAAGTCGCGGATGCGCGGCAGCGCCAGGCGCAGGGTGCGCTCCAGGAAGTCGTACATCCGCTGCCCGCGCAGCGTCACCTTGGCGCCGATCGGCATCCCGGTTCGCAACCGGAACTGGGCGATCGAGCGCTTGGCGCGGGTCACGATCGGCTTCTGGCCGGTGATCTGGGTGAGGTCGCCGACCGCCGCATCGAGGGCCTTCGCGTTCTGGATCGCCTCTCCCAGGCCGATGTTGACGACCACCTTCTCCAGGCGAGGGATCTGCATCGGGTTCGCATAGCCGAACTCGCGCTGCAGCGCGGGCGCCGCCTCGTCACGGTAGCGCTGGCGCAGGCCCGCCGGTGGCGTGGAACCTGCGTTCGCGGCCTTCGCCGGGGCTCGCTTCGACGCTGCCTTCCGCTTGGTGGGTGTCTCTGCGCTCACTTGGTTGTCCCTTCGATCTGCTCGCCACAATGCTTGCAGACGCGCACCCGGCTGCCGTTCTCCAGCACCTGGTGACCGATGCGCGTCGGCTTGCCGCAGCGTGGGCAGACGACCTGCACGTTGCTGACGTGGATCGGCACCGGGATGTCCAGGATGCCGGCCTGCTGGGTGCGGGTCCTCGGTCGCTGGTGGCGCTTGGCCATGTTGAGGCCCGGCACCACCACGCCCATACCGCGCTTGGTGCGCTCGACGCGCTCGACGGTTCCGCGCTTGCCGCGATCCTTGCCGGCCAGCACCAGCACCGTGTCGCCCTTCCGCACGTTCATCTAGAGCACCTCCGGCGCGAGCGAAACGATCTTCATGTAGTTGCGCTCGCGAAGCTCGCGCGCGACGGGCCCGAAGATGCGGGTCCCACGCGGGTTGCCCTGCGGCGTGATCAGCACCGCCGCGTTCTCGTCGAAGCGGATGTGGCTGCCGTCCGGCCGGCCGTACTCCTTGCTGGTGCGGACCACCACGGCACGCACGACGTCGCCCTTCTTGACGCCGGAGTTGGGCAACGCTTGCTTGACGCTCGCCACGATGACGTCACCGACCTCGGCCGAGTCGGAGCGCGACCGACCGACGATGGTGATGCACATGAGCGTCCGCGCGCCGGTGTTGTCGGCCACGCGCAGCCGGGTGTACTGACGGATCACGGCTAGTCCACCAGCTCCTCGTAGGAGCCGCGGGCGACCACCTCGACCACCCGCCACCGCTTCTCGCGCGAGAGCGGACGGCTCTCCTCGATCCGCACCGTGTCGCCGACGCGCGCTGAGTTCTCCTCGTCGTGCGCCTTGAACTTGCTCGACAGCCGCACCACCCGCTTGTAGACCGGGTGGCGGCGCAGCCGTTCAACGCTGACGACCACCGTCTTGTCCATCTTGTCGGACACCACGCGCCCGAGCTTCAGACGCCGCTTTCCCTGCATCAGCTGGCCTTCTCGGCGTCAGCGGTCGCGGCGGCCGCCGCGTGCTGGCGCTCGGTCATGACGGTCAGGATGCGAGCGATCCGCTGGCGGGTCGCCGGCAACCTGCTGTAGTTCTTCTCCTGCCTGGTGGCGAGGTCGAAACGGACCTTCCAGAGCTCCTGCTTGGCCTCGACGAGGGCGCCCGCCAGGTCCTGGTCGGAGAGACGCCGGATCTCACTGATGTCCATGTTCCACGCCCTCCTTGATCACGAACTTGGTGGAGATCGGCAGCTTGTGGCTGGCGAGCCGCATCGCCTCGCGGGCGACGGTCTCCGGCACGCCGGACATCTCGAACATCACCCGCCCGGGCTTGACGACCGCGACCCAGTGGTCTGGCGCTCCTTTGCCCGAGCCCATCCGCACCTCCGCCGGCTTCTTGGTGACCGGCTTGTCGGGGAAGACCCGGATCCAGATCCGTCCACCCCGCTTGATGTGGTGGGTCATGGCGCGGCGCGCCGCCTCGATCTGGCGGCTGGTGAGCCAGCAGACCTCCTCGGCCATCAGGCCGAAGTCGCCGAAGCTGACGGTGGTGCCACCCTTCGCCATTCCCGACCGGCGGCCGCGCTGCACCTTGCGGTGCTTGACGCGCTTTGGCATCAGCATCTGATCAGGCCTCCTCGCCCGCGGTCGCCGGCTGCTCTGCGGCGGCGGGTGCGCTCGGCGCCGGGGCAGCCGCAGCGGCAGCCGTGCCGGCCGCGGCTTCGACGGCGGCCGGCTGCGCGGCCGAGCGGGTCCGGCCGCGAGGGGTGCGGGCGCGCTGCTCACGCGGCTCGGTGCGTGCCGATCCGGGTCGCTCGGCGAGCTGCTCGCCGCGGTAGACCCAGACCTTGACGCCGATGCGGCCATAGGTCGTGCGAGCGTGCACGACGCCGTAGCTGATGTCGGCGCGCAGGGTGCCCAACGGGATGCGCCCCTCCCGATCCCACTCGGTACGGCTCATCTCCGAGCCACCGAGGCGGCCCGAGACCTGGATCTTCACGCCCTTGGCGCCAGCCTTGATGGTGCGCTGGATGGTCTGCTTGATCGCCTTGCGGAACGCGATCCGGCGCTCCAGCTGGCCGGCCACGTTCTGGGCCACGAGCACGGCGTCGAGCTCGGGCTGCAGGATCTCCTTGATCTCGAGCTTGACCTTCTTGTCGGTCAGCTTGCCGATCGAGGTGCGCAGCAGCTCGACGTTGGCGCCGCCCTTGCCGATCACGATCCCCGGCTTGGCCGAGTGCACCGTCACCGTCACGTGGTTGATGCCGCGCTCGATCTCGACCTGGCTGACGCTGGCGTTGGCCAGCTGCTTGGCCACGAGCTGCCGGACGCGCATGTCCTCCTGCAGCAGGGTCGCGTAGTCGCGGTCGGCGTACCACTTCGCCAGCCAGGGCTTGATGATCCCGATCCGAAATCCGTAGGGGTGAACCTTGTGGCCCATCAGGCCTCCTCTTGGTCAGCCACGGCGATCGTGATGTGGCTCGTTCGCTTCAGGATCCCGAAGGTCCGTCCCTGGGCGCGGGGTCGCCACCGCTTCAGGGTCGGGCCCTCGTCGGCGACGGCGCTCACCACCGTGAGCTCGTCGGCCGAAAGGTTGAAGTTGTTCTCGGCATTGGCCGTGGCGCTCTTCAGCACCTTGGCCACGTCGCGCGCCGCCGCGTTCGGCAGGAAGCGCAGGATGGCGGCCGCCTCCTCGACGGGCTTGCCGCTGATCAGGTCGGTCACCAGCCGCACCTTGCGCGGGCTGATGCGGATGTACTTGGCGGTGGCGGTCACGCGCATCGACTCAGGCTCCTACTTCAGCGCCGACGAGCGTTCGGTGGCCTTGCCGTGGCCACGGTAGTGCCGCGTCGGAGCGAACTCGCCGAGCCGGTGGCCGACCATGTTCTCGGTGATGAAGACCGGCACGTGCCGCCGACCGTCGTGCACCGCGATGGTGTGACCGATCATGGCCGGGAAGACCACGCTGGCCCGCGACCAGGTCTTCAGCACCTTGCGCTCGTTGCGCTTGTTCATCTCGTCGATGCGGCCGAGCAGGCGCGCGTCGACAAATGGTCCCTTCTTGACGGAACGACTCATCGCGCCCTCCTAACCCCGCCCATACCGACGGCGGACGATGTTCTTGCCGGTGGTCTTGTTCTTTCGGGTGCGCAGGCCCATCGCCGGCTTGCCCCACGGCGTCTTGGGCGGCATGCCGGTCGGCGACTTGCCCTCGCCACCGCCGTGTGGATGGTCGTTCGGGTTCATCACCACGCCGCGCACCTGAGGCCGCCGGCCGAGATGCCGGCTCCGTCCGGCCTTGCCGATGTTCTGGTTCTCGTGGTCGAGGTTGCTCACCTGCCCCACGGTGGCCATGCACTCGGCGCGCACCCGGCGCACCTCGCCGGAGGGAAGGCGGATGGTGGCCATCTCACCCTCCTTGGCGAGCAGCTGCGCGCTGCTGCCGGCGGAGCGCACGATCTGTCCGCCGCGACCCGCCACCAGCTCGACGTTGTGGATCTGGGTGCCGAGCGGGATGCGAGACAGGGGCAGGGCGTTGCCGATCCTCGCCTCCACGTCACGGCCGGAGGTGACCGAGTCGCCGACCCCCAGGCCGTGGGGCAGCAGCATGTAGCGCTTCTCGCCATCGGCGTAGTGGAGCAGTCCGATCCGCGCCGATCGGTTCGGGTCGTACTCGACCGTGGCGATCGTTGCGGGCACGCCGGCCTTGTCGCGCTTCCAGTCGATCACGCGGTAGAGCCGCTTGTGGCCGGCGCCCTGGTGGCGCACGGTCAGCTTGCCCTGGCTGTTGCGCCCGGCCCGCGACACGAGGCGCTCGGTGAGCGGCCTGTACGGCTCGTCGTGCGTGATCTCCTCGAAGGTCGATCGCGTCATCTGGCGCAGGCCGGGGCTGGTCGGCCGGTACTTGCGAAGTGGCATGGTCCTTACACCGCCTCGAAGAGTTCGATCTTCTGGCCCGCGGCGATGGTCACCACCGCCTTGCGCCAGCCGGGAACGGTGCCCATCTGGCGGCGGCCGCGGCGCTTCTGCTTGGGCTTGACGCTCATGACGCGCACGCCGAGCACGTTCACCTTGAACTCGGCTTCGACTGCGGCCTTGATCTGGAACTTGTTCGCGTCGCGCGCGACGGCGAAGGTGTAGTTGTTGCGCTCCGTCTCGGCCACGCTCTTCTCGCTGATCACCGGGCGCAGCAGGATGTCGTGCAGGCTGACGGCGGTCATGCGTACACCTCCTGGGCGCGTGCCAGGGCGTCGCGGGTGAAGACGACCGTATCGGCCTCCAGCAGGTCGATCACATTCAGGCTATCGGCCAGGATGACCCGCACTTCGCGCAGGTTGCGGCACGAACGCTCGACGACGTGATCCCGCGCGGCCAGGACCACGAGCACCTTGCCCTCGGCCTTCCAGGCGGCGAGCCGCTCGGCGAAGGCCCGAGTCTCGATCTCGTCCAGCTCGAAGCCCTCCACCACGCGCAGGGCGCCTTCGGCCGCCTTCGAGCTGAGCACGCCCTGGAGCGCCGCGCGGCGCATCTTGGCGTTGAGCTTCTGCTCGTACCCGCGCGGGTGCGGACCGAACACGACGCCGCCACCCTTCCACTGCGGCGCGGTGCGGCTGCCCTGCCGCGCTCGCCCGGTCCCCTTCTGGCGCCACGGCTTGCGGCCGCCGCCGGTCACCTGGCCGCGGGTCAACGTGTCGGCGGCGCCGATCCGGCGTCCCGCCAGCTGGCGCACGACGGCCTGGTGAATGAGCGTCTCGCTCACCGGCGCGCCGAAAAGCGACTCGGCCAGGTCCACCTGGCCAGCCTCCTTGCCGGTCGCCGTCAGGATCTTGTGGTCCATGCTCACTTCGCCTTCTGCACCAGCAGCAGGCCGTTGCGCGCGCCGGGAACCGCACCCCTGAGCAGGATCAGGTTGCGCTCGGCGTCGACGCGGATGACCTTCAGCTTCTTGACCGTCACCCGCTCGTCGCCCATGTGGCCGCCCATCCGCGTCCCCTTGAAGACGCGTCCGGGGGTGGTACCGGCGCCGATCGAGCCCGGAGCCCGATAGTTGGTCGAGCCGTGGGTCTTCGGCCCGCGCTTGAAGTTGTGGCGCGCGATGGTCCCGACGAAGCCGTGACCGCGGCTCACGCCGACCACGTCGACCAGGTCGCCCGGCTCGAACAGGCTGACGTCGAGCGTCTGGCCGACCTCGAAGCCATCGACCGAGTCGACCCGCACCTCGCGGACCGAGGCCGGCTTCTGCAGGGCCTTGTCGAGGTGCGCGAACTGGCCGGCGACCGGCTTGGTCTGGCGCCGCGCGACGCCCGCGCCGAGCTGCAGGGCGGCATAGCCGTCCCGCTCCGGCGTGCGGAGCCGCGTGATGCTGTTGGGGGTAGCCTCGATGACGCTGACCGGGACGACACTGCCGTCGTCGCCGAAGATCCGCGTCATCCCGAGCTTCCGCCCGATCAAACCTGCCGGCACTCTACGAACTTCCTCTCCTGGATGGTGGGTGGGGTGGGGCCGTCCCATGGGGCGCCCCCGACTCACATCTTGATCTCGATATCGACGCCGGCGGCCAGGCTCAGCCGCATCAGCGCATCCACGGTCTTGGTCGACGGATCGATGATGTCGATCAGCCGCTTGTGGGTCCGGATCTCGAACTGCTCCCGCCCGTCCTTGTGGACGAATGGGCCACGGATGACCGTGTACTTCTCGATCCGGGTCGGCAACGGAACCGGTCCCGCAATGGCGGCACCGGTCCGTTGCGCCGTCTCCACGATCTGCTCGGCCGACTGGTCGAGCAGCTTGTGGTCATACGCCTTGAGCCGGATGCGGATGCGCTGCTTGGCCATGGCGTTAGCCGAGCACCTCGGTGATCACGCCGGCCCCGACGGTGTGGCCGCCCTCGCGGATGGCGAAGCGCTGGCTCTGCTCGATGGCGATCGGGGTGATCAGCTCGACGTCGATGTTGACGTTGTCGCCGGGCATGATCATCTCGACCCCAGCCGGAAGCTTGATCGCCCCCGTGACATCGGTCGTGCGCAGGTAGAACTGCGGCCGGTAGCCCGCGTAGAACGGGGTGTGGCGGCCGCCCTCCTCCTTGCCGAGCACGTAGACCTCGGCCTTGAACTTGGTGCCCGGCTTGACGCTGCCCGGCTTGGCCAGCACCTGGCCGCGCTCGATCTCCTCGCGCTCGATGCCACGCAGCAGCAGGCCGACGTTGTCGCCCGCCTGGCCGTCGTCGAGGGTCTTCTTGAACATCTCGACGCCGGTCACCACCAGCGCGCGGCTCTTGGCGTGGATGCCCACCTGCTCAACGGTGTCGCCGGTGTGCACCACCCCGCGCTCGATGCGGCCGGTCGCCACGGTGCCACGACCCTTGATCCCGAAGACGTCCTCGATCGGCATCAGGAAGGGCTTGTCGATCTCGCGGACCGGGGTCGGGATGTAGCTGTCGACGGCGTCCATCAGCTCCTTGATGGATGCGTACTCGGGCGCGTCCATGTCCGTGCTGGTCGACTCCAGCGCCTTGAGCGCCGAGCCACGGATGACCGGGACGTCGTCGCCGGGGAAGTTGTACTTGGTCAGGAGCTCACGAACCTCCATCTCGACCAGGTCGATCAGCATCTCGTCGTCGACCATGTCCACCTTGTTCAGGTAGACGACCAGCGACGGGACCTCGACCTGGCGCGCCAGGAGGATGTGCTCACGGGTCTGGGGCATCGGACCGTCGGCGGCGGACACCACCAGGATGGCGCCGTCCATCTGGGCCGCGCCGGTGATCATGTTCTTGATGTAGTCAGCGTGGCCGGGGCAATCGACGTGCGCGTAGTGGCGCGTCGCGGTCTGGTACTCGACGTGGCTGATCGCGATGGTGATGCCGCGCTGTCGCTCCTCCGGAGCGTTGTCGATCGAGTCGAACGCGCGGAAGTCGGCACCGCCCTGCAGGGCCAGGTACTTCGTGATGGCCGCCGTGAGGGTCGTCTTGCCGTGGTCCACGTGACCGATGGTGCCGACGTTCACGTGCGGCTTGCTGCGGTCAAACTTCTGCTTTGCCATGGTTGTCTCTCGTTTGCTCCTTGCGCTCGTTAGCTCTTGGACTTTGCGATCAGCTCGTTGGCGAGGTTGGCTGGGACTTCGCTGTAGCGCGCGAACTCCATCGAATAGGTGGCGCGGCCCTGGGTCATGCTGCGCAGCTCGGTGGCGTAGCCGAACATCTCGGCCAGCGGCACCAGCGCGTGCACGACGCGCGAGGTGCCATGCTCGTCGATGCCGTCGATGTGGCCGCGCTTGGAGTTGAGGTTGCCGATGACGTCGCCCATGAAGTCCTCGGGCGTCGTGACGTCCACCTTCATCACCGGCTCCAGGATCCGGGGCTCGCCCTTGGCGACCGCGTCCTTGGACGCCATGCTGCCGGCGATCTTGAAGGCCATCTCCGACGAGTCGACCTCGTGGAACGAGCCGTCGATGAGGGTCGCCTTGGCGTCGATCACCGGGTAGCCGGCGATCACGCCCCCGATGAGCGCCTCGCGGATCCCCTGCTCGATGGCGCGCCAGAACTCGCGCGGCACGGCGCCGCCGACGATCTTCGACTCGAACTCGACCCCGCTGCCGCGCCCGAGCGGCTCGAGGGTGATCACCGCGTGGCCGTACTGGCCCTTGCCGCCGGTCTGGCGCACGAAGCGACCCTCACCCTTTGCCGGCCTGGTGATCGTCTCGCGGTAGCTGACCTGCGGGCGGCCGACGTTGGCCTGCACCTTGAACTCGCGCAGCATGCGGTCGACGAGCACCTCGAGGTGCAGCTCGCCCATGCCCGCGATCCGCGTCTGCCCGCTCTCCTCGTCGCTGCTGACGCGGAAGGTCGGATCCTCCTCCGCAAGGCGCTGGAGGGCGAGCGACATCTTGTCCTGGTCGGCCTTGGTCTTGGGCTCGACCGCCAGCTCGATCACAGGCTCCGGGAAGCTGATCGCCTCGAGCACGATCGGCTTCGACTCGTCGCACAGCGTGTCGCCGGTGAACGTATTCTTCAGGCCGACCGCCGCGGCGATGTCGCCGGCGCTCACCGACTCGATCTCCTCGCGGTGATTGGCGTGCAGCTGCAGCAGGCGCCCGACCCGCTCCTTGTGGCCCTTGGTCGAGTTGTAGACGTACGAGCCGGTCTTGAGCGTCCCCGAGTAGACCCGGAAGAAGGCCAGCTTGCCGACGAATGGGTCGGCGGCGATCTTGAAGGCGAGTGCCGAGAACGGCTCCGCCGGGTCGGTATGACGCGTGACCTGCTCACCACTGCGGGGATCGGTCCCGACCACCGCCGCCACGTCGAGCGGCGAGGGCAGGTAGTCGATCACCGCATCCAGCATCGGCTGGATGCCCTTGTTCTTGAGCGCCGACCCGCACAGGACCGGCACGATCTTGTAGCCGAGCGTGCCGGCGCGCAGCGCGCTGCGCAGCTGCTCGCTGTCGATCTCCTCGCCCTCCAGAAACTTGTGCGCGATGTCGTCGTCCAGGTCGGCCAGCGCCTCGATCATCCGGTCGCGCCAGGTGGCGGCCTCGTCGGCCAGCTCGGCCGGGATCTCCCCCACCTGGATCTGGTCGGCCAGGTCGCTGCCGTAGGTGATGGCCGTCATGTTCACCAGATCGACCATGCCGCGGAACTTGCCCTCGGCGCCGATCGGCAGCTGGATCGGCACCGCGGTGGCGCCCAGGCGGTCCTTGATCATGTCGACCACCCGCCAGAAGTCGGCCCCGGTGCGGTCGAGCTTGTTCACGAAGCAGAAGCGCGGCACGCCGTAGCGATCCGCCTGGCGCCAGACCGTCTCGGACTGCGGCTCCACGCCGGCCACGCCGTCGAAGACGACGACCGCGCCGTCGAGCACGCGCAGGCTGCGCTCGACCTCCACCGTGAAATCCACGTGCCCGGGCGTGTCAATCAGATTGATTCGATGGTCGGCCCAGAAGCAGGTGGTCGCGGCGGCGGTGATGGTGATCCCCCGCTCCTGCTCCTGCTCCATCCAGTCCATGGTGGCCGCGCCCTCGTGGACCTCGCCGATCTTGTAGATCTTCTTGGTGTAGAACAGGATCCGCTCGGACACGGTCGTCTTGCCCGCGTCGATGTGAGCGATGATCCCGATGTTCCGGGTCCGCTCCAGCGGGATGTTGGTGGTGGCCGAACGGCCGGCCGCGGTGCCTGCGGTCATGGTGGCTACCACTTGAAGTGGCTGAAGGCCTTGTTGGCCTCCGCCATGCGGTGGGTGTCCTCGCGGCGCTTGACCGCGGCACCAACACCGTTGGCGGCATCCATGAACTCGCCCGCCAGCTTCTCGGCCATGCTGCGACCGTTCCGCTTGCGGGCGGACTCGATCAGCCAGCGCATGCCGAGGCTGATGCGGCGGTCGGCGCGGACCTCGACCGGGATCTGGTAGGTCGAGCCGCCGACGCGCTTGGGCTTCACCTCGATGAGCGGCATCGCGTTGCGCAGGGCGAGCTCCATCACCTCCACCCCGGCGCGCCCCGCCCCCTTCTCACAGCGGGCGATGGCGTCCTCCAGGATGCGGGAGGCGAGCTGGCGCTTACCGCCGCGCATGAGCTTGTGCGTGAACTGGTCGATCGTCAGCGCGGTGCCGACCAGCTGCTCGGAGTACTTGCTCTTGCGGGCGATGGTGGGACGTCGCGGCATCGGCCTAGCCCTTGCCCGGCGACTTCGCGCCGTACTTGCTGCGTCCCTGCCTGCGGTCGCGAACGCCGGCGGCGTCGAGCGTGCCGCGGATGATGTGGTACTTCACGGCCGGCAGGTCGCGGACCTTTCCGCCGCGCACCAGCACGACGGAGTGCTCCTGCAGGTTGTGCCCGATGCCGGGGATGTAGGCCGTCACCTCCATCCCGTTGACCAACCGGACGCGCGCGACCTTTCGAAGCGCCGAGTTCGGCTTCTTCGGGGTGCGGGTCATGACCTGCAGGCAGACGCCGCGTCGCTGCGGCGCGCCGCGGCCCATCGAGGTGGTCTGCTCGAGGGTGTTCAGCGTACGGCGCAGCGCCGGCGCCTTCACCTTCGTGACGGCCGGCTTCCGACCCTTTCGGACCAGCTGGCTGATGGTTGGCAACGAGGACCTCGCGTTGTGTTCTCAGGATGTGCGCCGATGCTGCGATTCGCGCCTCACGAGGCCCGCGCGCACCCGGGGAAGGGTGCTCGGGAGAGCTTCAGCAAGGGGTGCCCAACGGGCACACACGAAGGCGTCCCGCAAGCGGGACACCGAAGGCGGAGTATACGGCTCGCACGCTCAGAGTGTCAACCGGAGGCAGTCTCCCCGGGACGCCACAGCCCGTGGCATTCTGACCATCGGACCAGTCGATCAACCGGCCCGGCCGGCAATCGATGGCCGAAGCGCCACGACCTGTGGCCGATCGACCATCCTGATGGCTGATCAGGCAGTTGGGCGACGACTCGATCGTCAAAATGCCACAACGGGTGGCGCTGCCGGGGGCCGGTGGTCCTGCCGGCCCGCCCATCGGTCCAGGTTGAGGCGTTCGGCACGCCTACTTCTTTGCCGCCGCCCCCTCGCTCAGGCCGTCGAAGACCTCCTCTTCGACCTCCGCCTCGATGGCGGGGTCGTCATCGGCGCCCATCAGCTCGGCCACGGTCTCGGCCGCCTCCTCGGCGGCCGCCTCGGCCTCGTCGGGCTCGATGACCCCATCGCGGTCGGCATCGGCCTCACCGGTGAGGAAGGTCATCGCCGCCTCGCGCTCGCGAAGCGCCTCCGCCTCCTCCGGCGGGAGCTCGCGGGCTCGCGCGGCGGCCAGGGCACGCGCCTCGGCGCCGGTCCCGGCCGGGATCAGCTTGCCGATGATCACGTTCTCCTTCAGGCCCAGCAGGTGGTCCTTGGCGCCGTTGATCGCCGCCTCGGTCAGCACCCGGGTCGTCTCCTGGAAGGATGCGGCAGCCAGGAAGGAGCTCGTGTTCAGGCTGGCCTTGGTCACGCCAAGCAGCACGGTCTGCGCCGTCGCCGGCTCACCGCCCTCGGCCAGGATCCGGTTGTTGACCTCCTCGAACTCGAAGCGATCGATCAGCTCGGATGGCAGCAGCTCGGTGTCGCCGGCCGAGTCGACGGTCACCTTGCGCAGCATCTGGCGCACGATGATCTCGACGTGCTTGTCGGCGATCGTCACGCCCTGTGAGCGGTACACCTTCTGAACCTCCGCCACCAGGAATCGCTGGACGGTGTCCACGCCCTTGATCAGCAGCAGGTCCTTCGGGTTGAGCGAGCCCTCGGTCAGCGGGTCGCCGGCGAGCACGTCGTCGCCGGTCTCGACGCGGATGCGCGCCGAGTGCGGCACGGCGTACTCGCGCGTGTCGACGTCCTCCGAGTGGAGGGTCAGGGTGTTGCCCTTCTTGGTGACGCGCCCGGCCGACGGCGCCTTGACCTCGACCACCTCGTCGCCCTCACCCAGGCGAGCGAGCAGCTGGGCTTCGGCGACCTCGTCACCGGAGGCGACCAGCACCTCGTGCTGCGGGGTGAGCTTGATCGGCGTGTCGTAGGCCTCGCGGTGCGTCACCCGCACCGTGACCGGCTGATCCTGCCCGGCGCGCACGACTTCGACGACGCCGTCGATCTCGGTCATGGTCGCCTGGCCCTTGGGGATGCGCGCCTCGAACAGCTCCTCGACGCGCGGCAGGCCCTGGGTGATGTCCTCCCCGGCGACGCCGCCGGTGTGGAAGGTCCGCATCGTGAGCTGCGTGCCCGGCTCGCCGATCGACTGGGCGGCGATGATCCCCACCGCCTGTCCCAGCTCGACCAGGCGGCCGGTGGCCAGGTTGCGGCCATAGCACATCCGGCACACGCCGTGACGCGCCGCGCAGGTGAGCGGCGAGCGCACGCTGACGCGGTCGAGGCCGAGCGCGTCGATGCGCTCGATCGCGATCTCGTCGATCTCCGCGTTGGCAGCCACCACCACGTCACCCGTCTTCTCGTCGACCACGTCGAGGGCCGCCATGCGACCGATCAGCCGATCCACGAATGGCTCGGGGATCTGCTGCGACTCGTCGCGGGTGATCCACGTCCCGACGCTGGTCGCGCAGTCGTCCTCGCGGGTGATGACGTCCTGCGCCACGTCCACCAGGCGACGGGTCAGGTACCCGGAGTCGGCCGTGCGCAGCGCGGTGTCGGCCAGTCCCTTGCGGGCGCCGTGGCTCGAGATGAAGTACTCGAGCACGCTCATCCCCTCGCGCAGGTTGCTGCGGATGGGCAGGTCGATGATCCGGCCCGAGGGGTCGGCCATCAGGCCACGCATGCCCGCCAGCTGGTGGACCTGCGTCACGTTTCCGCGCGCGCCGGAGTGCGTGATCATCCAGACCGAACCACGCTGGTCCAGCCCGTCGAGCATCTTCTTGGTGACCGCATCGGTCGTTTCGCGCCAGACGTCAACCGTCTGGTTGTAGCGCTCATCCTCGGTGATGAAGCCCTTGCGGAACTCGCGGTCGATATCGGTCACCCGACCATCGGCCTTGGCCAGCAGCGCGACCTTCTCCTTCGGGACGCGGATGTCGTCGATCCCGATCGTGATGCCCGCCACCGTGGCGTAGTGGAAGCCCAGGGTCTTGATGCCATCCACCAGTCGCGTGGTGGCCGCCGGCCCCAGCTCCCGGTAGCACTGCGCGATCAGCGCCTTCAGGCCCTTGCGGTCCATCACGCGGTTGATGTAGCCGAGCTCCTCGGGGATGACCGTGTTGAAGATCACCCTCCCCGGGGTCGTCTCGACCAGCTGGGGCTGGGCCGGCGCGTCGCCGTCCGTGCCCTCGCCGGTCTCGCGGATCGAGAGCTCGACCCGCACCGGCGCCTGGACGTGAACGTAGCCCAGCTGGGCCGCCATCATCGCCTCGTCCGCGCTGGAGAAGACCTTGCCGGCGCCCTTCTCGTCCGGCGCCTCGACGGTCAGGTAGTAGCAGCCCAGCACCATGTCGTGGGTGGGTGACACCACCGGCGAACCGTCGGCCGCCGACAGCAGGTTCTGCGTCGAGAGCATCAGCTCCTTGGCTTCCTTCTGGGCGGCGGTCGAGAGCGGCACGTGGACCGCCATCTGGTCGCCGTCGAAGTCGGCGTTGAAGGCGAAGCAGACGAGCGGGTGGATCTGGATCGCGGACCCCTCGACCAGGACCGGCATGAAGGCCTGGATCCCGAGCCGGTGCAGCGTCGGGGCGCGGTTCAGGAGCACGGGGTGGTCCTTGATGACCTCCTCCAGCACGTCCCATACCTCGGGACGCACGCGCTCCACGATCCGCTTGGCGCTCTTGATGTTGTGGGCGAAGCCCTTCTCGACCAGCTGCCGCATGACGAACGGCTTGAACAGCTCGAGCGCCATCTTCTTCGGCAGGCCGCACTGGTGCAGCTTCAGCTCCGGGCCGACCACGATGACCGAGCGGCCGGAGTAGTCGACCCGCTTGCCGAGCAGATTCTGGCGGAAGCGGCCCTGCTTGCCCTTCAGCATGTCGGACAGGCTCTTGAGCCGATGGTTGCCGGTGCCCGCGATCGCGCGCCCGCGGCGGCCGTTGTCGATCAGCGCGTCGCATGCCTCCTGCAGCATCCGCTTCTCGTTGCGGATGATGATCTCGGGCGCCTCGAGGTCGAGCAGCCGCGACAGCCGGTTGTTGCGGTTGATGACCCGCCGGTAGAGGTCATTGAGGTCGGAGGTGGCGAAGCGGCCGCCGTCGAGCTGCACCATCGGGCGCAGGTCCGGCGGGATCACCGGCAGGGTCGACAGGATCATCCACTCCGGGCGGGCCCCCGACTTGCGGAAGGCCTCGATCAGGCGCAGCCGCTTGATCGCCTTCTTGCGCCGCTGACCGGAGGTCTGGCGCATCTCGACGTGCAGCCGCTGGGCGAGCTCGTCCAGGTCCAGCGCCTCGATGATGCGCTTGACCGCCTCGGCGCCCATCCCGGCGTCGAAGAGCCGGCCGTACTGGTCGGTCAGGTTGCGGTACTCCGACTCGGTGAGGGTCTGCATCACCTTGATGTCGGTGACCTGCTGCCTGGCGGCGCGGGCCGCCAGCTTGGCGTCATCGGTCTCGCGGGCGACCCCCTCGCGCTCGGTGGCAAGGGCGCTGTCGATCCCGGAGGTCAGGTCGGCGAGCGCGCCATCCAGCCGCTCCTTGGCCTCGGCCTTGGCCTGCTTGACGTCGGCGTCGACGGAGGCGACCTCGTCCTGCACCGCCTTGCGCAGCGCCGCCAGCGCGTCCTTCGGGGCGTCGCCCGGCTTGGCGACCACCTCGCCGGTGGGCGTGAAGACGATCTCCTCCGCCACCGGCTTGCGGGTGCCCTTCAGGCCGGCCTCGACCGCCTGCGCGGCACTGGCCAGCTCCTCCGAGCGGCCCGCGAAGCGCTCGTCGTGGCGGCGCAGGTCGGCCTCGAAGGCGGCCTCCACCTCGGCGCGCTTGTCGGCGACGGCCGCCTCGAGCTCGCCGCGCTTCTCCTCGACCACGCCCTGGGCGCGGGCGATCCGCTCCCCCATCTCCTCGTCGATCCGGGCCAGCGCCTTCTCACGCTCCGCGTCGTCGACGCGGGTCACGACGTAGAGGGCGAAGTAGAGGATCCGCTCCAGGTTGCGCGGGCTGATGTCGAGCAGGATCCCCAGCCGCGATGGCGTGCCCTTGAAGTACCAGATGTGGCTGACCGGGCTGGCCAGCTTGATGTGCCCCATCCGCTCGCGGCGCACCTTCGACCGCGTGACCTCCACGCCACACTTGTCGCAGATGATGCCCTTGTAGCGGATGCGCTTGTACTTGCCGCAGTAGCACTCCCAGTCCTTGGTGGGTCCGAAGATGCGCTCGTCGAAGAGACCGTCCTTCTCCGGCTTGAGCGTGCGGTAGTTGATCGTCTCCGGCTTCGTCACCTCGCCCGACGACCACCCCTTGATCTGATCGGGCGACGCGAGGCTGATCCGGATCGCGTCGAAGTTGTTGACTTCCAGCATGAGCGGCTTACGACTCCTGCGGCTGACGCCGCATCTGGCTCGGGACGCCAGGGCTGACCAGGCCCCGGCAGGCAATGGACCGATGGGTGGGTCGCGGCGCCTTCTCGGCGCCGCTTCCCCGATTACTCCTCAAAACCCTGGAGATTGATCCCGCCGAGGTCCGGCAGCGGATAGCTGCCGGTGTCCTCGATGAAGCGGATCTCCTCTTCGTTCTCGTTCAGGATCTCCACCGACAGGCCGAGCGCCTGGAGCTCCTTGATGAGCACCTTGAACGACTCGGGCACACCGGGCGACTGGATCTCCTCACCCTTGACGATCGCCTCGTAGGTCTGCACGCGACCCATGACGTCGTCCGACTTGACGGTGAGCAGCTCCTGGAGGATGTTCGCCGCGCCATAGGCCTCGAGCGCCCAGACCTCCATCTCGCCGAACCGCTGGCCGCCGAACTGCGCCTTGCCTCCCAGCGGCTGCTGGGTGATGAGCGAGTAGGGGCCCGTGCTGCGGGCGTGGATCTTGTCCTCCACCAGGTGGTGGAGCTTCAGCATGTAGATGTAGCCGACCGTCACGCGATGGTCGAACGCCTCACCGGTGCGCCCGTCGTACAGGACCGTCTTGCCGTCCTCGGGCAGGCCGGCGGCGACCAGCCGCCCCCGGATGGCCTCCTCGGTGGCGCCGTCAAACACCGGCGTCGCCGCCTGGAGACCAAGGGTCTTCATGGCCCAGCCAAGGTGGGTCTCCAGGATCTGACCGATGTTCATCCGGCTCGGCACGCCGAGCGGGTTCAGGACGATGTCGACCGGCGTTCCGTCCGGCATGAACGGCATATCCTCGACGGGCAGGATCTTGGCGATCACGCCCTTGTTGCCGTGGCGGCCGGCCATCTTGTCACCGACGGCGATCTTGCGCTTCTGGGCCACGCTGACCCGGACGAGCCGGTTGACGCCGGGGAGCAGCTCGTCGCCGCTCTCGCGGCTGAACTGCCGGACGTCGACCACGATCCCGCGCTCGCCGTGCGGCAGGCGGAGTGAGCTGTCCTTCACCTCGCGCGCCTTCTCGCCGAAGATCGCGCGCAGCAGGCGCTCCTCGGCCGTCAGCTCGGTCTCGCCCTTCGGCGTGATCTTGCCGACCAGGATGTCGCCGGGCTTGACCTCGGCGCCCTCGTAGATGATCCCGTCCTCATCCAGGTTGCGCAGGCTCTCCTCGCCCACGTTCGGGATGTCGCGGGTGATCTCCTCGGGGCCGAGTTTCGTGTCGCGCGCCTCGATCTCGTGCTTCTCGATGTGGATGCTGGTGAACAGGTCGTCGCGCACCAGCTTCTCGCTGATGACGATGGCGTCCTCGTAGTTCCCGCCCTCCCACGGCAGGAAGGCGACCAGGATGTTCTGGCCGAGAGCCATCTCGCCGCGATCGGTGCTCGAGCTGTCGGCCAGCACCTGGCCCTCCGCCACGCGGTCGCCCACGTCGACGATTGGTCGCTGGTTGATGCAGGTTCCCTGGTTCGAGCGCAGGAACTTCTTCAGCCCATACGTGTCGCGCACATCCCCGGTGTCGCGCTCGACCTGGATCTCGGAGCTGGTGACGCTCACCACCGTCCCGGCCGCCTCGGCGATCACGACCTGCTGAGAGTCGAACGCGGCTCGGTACTCGACGCCGGTCCCCACCACCGGAGCCTCCGGCTGGAGGAGGGGCACCGACTGGCGCATCATGTTCGAGCCCATCAGCGCGCGGTTCGCGTCGTCGTGCTCGAGGAACGGGATCATCGCGGTCGCGACCGAGACGATCTGCTTCGGGCTCACGTCCATGTAGTCGACGTCGTCCGCCGGCTGCACCCGGAACTCGTCCCGGTAGCGAACCATGACCCGCTCCTCGACGAAGTGCTGGGTGTCGTCCAGCGGGGCGTTGGCCTGCGCGATGTAGAACTTCTCCTCCTCGTCGGCGGCGAGGTACTCGATCTCGGCGCTGACGACGGGGCGAATCCGCACGCCGGCCACCTTCGCCTCCTTGATGGAGGCCCACAGCTTGTCGTCGATCTTGGTCCCGGTGCGGGCGACCGCCTTGCTGCCATCCTTGAGCGTGAGCGGCTCGGCCAGCACCTGCCCGACCACATCGGTCTTGTTGTCGCGGTAGCCGACGACCTTGCGCACCTTGCGGTAGGGCGTCTCGATGAAGCCGTAGTTGTTGATCTTGCCGTAGGTCGCCAACGAACCGATGAGACCGATGTTCGGGCCCTCCGGCGTCTCGATCGGGCACATCCGCCCGTAGTGCGAGGGGTGCACGTCACGAACGTCGAAACCCGCGCGCTCGCGCGAGAGGCCGCCCGGACCCAGCGCCGAGAGGCGGCGCTTGTTGGTCAGCTCGGCCAGCGGATTGGTCTGGTCCATGAACTGGCTCAGCTGGCTGCCGCCGAAGAACTCCTTCATGGCCGCCACCACCGGGCGGATGTTGATCAGGGTGTTCGGCGTGGCCTGGTCGGCGTCGGTGATCGTCATCCGCTCCTTGACCACGCGCTCCATGCGCAGCAGGCCGATCCGGAACTGGTTCTGGATCAGCTCGCCGTTGGCGCGGATGCGGCGGTTGCCGAGGTGGTCGATGTCGTCGCCGGTGCCGCGGCCGTTGTTCAGCTCGATCAGCTTGCCGATGATCGCCACGATGTCGTTGCGGCTGATCACCCGGGCGTCGCGCGCATTTGGGCTCGACTCGGCTGGCAGCTCGATCTTCAGCTTGGCGACGACGTCGGCCAGCGCCTTGTTCAGCTTGTAGCGGCCGACGCGGCCGAGGTCGTAGCGGCGGAAGTTGAAGAAGAGGCTGGTGACGAGCGCGCGGGCGTTGTCGACCGTGGGCGGGTCACCGGGGCGCAGCTTCTTGTAGACCTCGATCAGGGCCTCGTCCTGGGTGGCGGCGGTGTCCTTGTCGAGGGTCAGCTGGACGTACGGGTGCTCCGGGTTGTCGTCGACCGGCCCGAACAGGCGCAGCATCTCGGCGCTGTCCTCGAACCCGACGGCACGCAGCAGGGTCGTGACCGGGATCTTGCGCTTCCGGTCGACCTTGACGCTGAGCAGGTCCTTGTTGCTCGTCTCGAACTCGAGCCAGGCACCCCGGTTCGGGATCACCTTGGCAGCGAACAGCATCCGGCCGGTGGCCGGATCCTCTGATCCTGTGTAGTAGACCCCCGGTGAACGGACGAGCTGGCTCACCACGACGCGCTCGGCGCCGTTGATGATGAAGGTGCCCTGGTCCGTCATCCATGGGAAGTCGCCCATGAAGACGGTCTGGTGCTTGACCTCGTCGGTCTCCTTGATGACCAGGTCGACCTCGACCTTCAGCGGCTTCGAGTAGGTCAGGTCCCGGGTCCGGCACTCGTCCTCGCTGAACTTCGGCTCCTCGAAGTAGTAGTCGCGGAAGTGCAGCTCGAGGTTCTTGCCGGTAAAGTCGGTGATCGGAGTGATCTCGTCCAGCAGCTCTCGGAGGCCGGTCTGGACGAACCACTGGAACGATTCGGTCTGGGTCTGGATCAGATTCGGGAGGGGGAGGACCTCCGGAATATGTGAAAAATTCTCTCGGCGCGGGGCCAGCTCAAACTGGCTGGCAGTCTCGGCCAGGGCCATTCAGGACTCCTGCTGGAAGGCATGGTGGGGCGCGGACACGCGAAAGAGGAGTATATCACTCGTGAGCGCTTCGTCAAGTGAAGCGCTCTCGTGAAAATGGGCGCGGCCGACTGACGGCGAGCGCGGTGCCGAACGCCGTGATCAGCCTTTGTTCCTATCCGCCAAGTAAACCTCCCCAAGGGCCCGTTGATGGCCGTGGGGAACGCCGGCTGATCCCAGCGGCTAACCGGGCCTCCCAACTTGGCCGTTAGGAATGCTGCGCGATCGCGGACCTGAACAGACTGGCCGGCCTAGCGAATCTCGACAGTTGCTCCGGCCTCGGCCAGCTTCTCCTTGACCTGGTCGGCCTCCTCCTTGGTGACGCCCTCCTTCACCGCCTTGGGAGCGGCGTCGACGAGGTCCTTCGCCTCCTTGAGGCCCAGGCCGGTCAGCTCGCGCACGGCCTTGATGACCAGGATCTTGTTCGGGCCGACCTCGGTCAGGACGGAGTCGAACTCGGTCTTCTCCTCGGCCGGAGCGGCTGCGCCGTCTCCCCCGCCGGCGGCGGGCGCGGCGGCCATCGCCACCGGAGCGGCCGCGGTGACGCCGAACTTCTCCTCCACCGCCTTCACGAGGTCGGCGAGCTCCAGGACGGTCATGCCCGAGATGGCCTCGAGGATCTCGTCCTTACCCAGGGTCTTGGTTGCCATATGTGCTTCTCTCCTTGTCGGGCTGCCGCCCGTGCGTGGGCCACTGCCGGTAGGTAGGGCTACTGCCCGTTTGGGGTGGCGCGGCTCAGGCGGCGCCTTCGGTCTGTCGCTTCTGATCGGCCACCGCGGCCAGGACGCCGGCCAGGTTGCGGAGGTTGGCCGCCAATACGCCGGCGAAGCCGGTGATCGGTCCGGCGAGCCCGCCCGCCAGCCTGCCCAACAGGACCTCGCGGCTCGGCAGGGTCGCCATCCGAGTCAGCGCCGCCGCGTCGATCGCGGTCGAGCCAAGGAGCCCGCCGCGCAGGCTGACCACCTTGTTGTAGGGCCGGATCGCCTCCTGCAATGCCTTCGCCAGCACGACCTCGTCGCCGTCGATCGTTGCCAATGCGGTTGGCCCGATGAGCATCGGCGTCAGCTCGCTGCGGTCGGCCTGGTCGGCGGCGATCTTCAGCAGGCGGTTCTTGGCGACGTGCAGCTGTACCCCGTTGGCGCGCAGCGACCGCCGCACCGACTGCATCTCGGCCACTTTCAGGCCGCGGTAGTCGGCCACCGCCACCGCCGAGCTGCTGCGGAGCATCTCCGCGAGCTCGCTGACGGCCTGGCGCTTCAGATCGGTCGGCATCGGTTCAGTTCCACCTGAGCTACTGGCAAACAGAATGGCCCTCGCGTCACGCGTCGACACGAGGACCGTTCATGGGTCTTGTTCGTGCCTCGGCGTGCCGCCGGCGTTCCACGCCGGCAATTGGCCCGGGACTCACACCCGGGACGCATCGCTGTCTACGGCTGGTCTTCGATTGCGGAGGCCGATGATACCCGGTCTCCGGATCAGGCGCTGGCCGCCGCCAATGCGGACGGGATGTCGACGTGCACGCCGGGCCCCATGGTGGGGGCGAGGGTCAGCGTCTTCATGTAGGTGCCCTTGGCGCCGCTCGGCTTGGCGCGATTCACGGCGTCGACCAGGGTCGCGACGTTGGCCTGCAGCTGGTCCGGCGTGAAGCTGGCGCGCCCAACCGTCGCATGGACGATCCCGGCGCGGTCGACCTTGAACTCGATCCGCCCGGACTTGATCTCGCCCACGGCGCGCTCGATATCGAAGGTCACGGTCCCCGACTTCGGGTTCGGCATCAGGCCGCGCGGGCCGAGCTTCTTTCCGAGCCGTCCGACCATGCCCATCATGTCGGGGGTGGCGATGGCCACGTCGAACTCGAACCAGCCGTCGTCGATCTTCTTGACGATATCCTCGCCGCCCACCTCGTCCGCGCCGGCGCGTAGCGCCTCCTGGGCCTTCTCACCCTGGGCGAAGACGATCACCCGCGACGACTTGCCGGTGCCGTGCGGCAGGACGACGGTCCCGCGCACCAGCTGGTCGGCGTGGCGGGGATCGATCCCCAGGCGCAGGTGCGCCTCGACGGTGGCGTCGAACTTGGTGATGCTGACCTGCGGCAGCAGCTCGCAGGCCTCACCGATCTCGTAGCGGCGCTCGGCGTCGACCAGCTTGGCCGCGGCCAGGTACTTCTTTCCGTGGCGGGCCATCAGTCGGCCACCTCGATGCCCATCGAGCGCGCCGTGCCGGCCACGATCTTCATCGCGCCATCGACGTCGTTGGCGTTCAGGTCGGCCATCTTCGTCTCGGCGATCTCGCGCAGCTGCGCCTTCGTCACGCGCCCGACCTTCTCACGGTTGGGCTGCGCGGACCCGGACTCGACCCCGGCCGCGCGCTTGAGCAGGGCGGCCGCCAGCGGCGCCTTGGTGACGAACGTGAAGGAGCGGTCCTCGTAGACCGTGATCTCGGCCGGCACCACATAGCCGCGCAGGTTGGCCGTGCGCTCGTTGAAGGCCTTAATGAACTCCATGATGTTGATCCCGTGCTGGCCGAGCGCCGGGCCGACCGGCGGTGCGGCCGTCGCCGTGCCGGCCGGGGCCTGCACCTTCAGGATCGCGCGAATCTTCTTTGCCATCGGTACCTCGTAAGGTCCAAGCGGGGCGGGATGCGCCCCTCCCTTGCTACTGCTCGGTTAGAGCTTGTCGATCTGCAGGAAATCGAGCTCGACCGGCGTCTCGCGGCCGAAGATGCTGACCAGCACCTTGACCTTGTTCTTCTCCGGGTTCACCTCGTCCACGGTGCCGATGAACTCGGCGAACGGCCCGTCCTTGACGCGGACGCTCTGGCCCTTCGTGAACTGGAGCTTGAACTTCGGCGCCTCGACCCCCATCTGCTTGAGGATCTTCTTGACCTCGCTCTCCTGGAGCGGAGTTGGCCGGTTGCCGGAGCCGACGAAGCTGGTGACGCCCGGCGTGTTGCGCACGACGTACCAGGATTCATCGGTCATCACCATCTCGACCAGGACGTAGCCGGGGAAGACCTTCTTGTTGACGGTCTGCCGCTGGCCGTTCTTGATCTCGATCTCCTCCTCCATCGGCACGAGCACCTGGAAGATCTGGTCCTCGACCCCCATCGACTCGATGCGGTGCTCAAGGTTGGCCTTCACCTTGTTCTCGTACCCGGAGTAGGTGTGGATCACGTACCACTGCTTGGTGGTGCGCTCGGCGGCGTAGGGGTCGTCCGGCTGCGGCGCCTCGCGCGACAGCCGGGCGGCCTGCTGCGCCTCGTTCGCTCGAACCTGCTCGTCGCTCATCACAGCACCTGGTCCACGGCGGCGCCCAGCGCCAGGTCGAGCACGGCGATGTAGGCGCCGACGGCGACGGAGACGGCGATCACGATCAGCGTCAGGTTCACGACCGTCTCGCGCGTCGGCCAGGCAACCTTCTTCAGCTCGGACCAGGCCTCGGCGAGGTACTGGCGAATGCCGCGGAACACGTTGGTCAGTCAGCTCCTAGTGATTGGATGAGTGTCGGTGGTGCCGTGTCGGTGGTGCCGTGTCGGTGCCGCCGTGTCGGTGCTGGCAGGGGCGACAGGACTCGAACCTGCAACCGCTGGTTTTGGAGACCAGTGCTCTACCAATTGAGCTACACCCCTCCGACGCGGTCAGCCTACTTGGTTTCCCCTGCCCGGTCTTTCTACTTGGTCTCCCGATGCAGCGTGTGCTGCCGGCAGCGGGGACAGAACTTGTTCAGCTCCAGCCGCCCGGGGTCGTTTCGCTTGTTCTTGCGGGTGCTGTACGTGCGCTCCTTGCAGGTCGTGCACGCCAGCGAGATGACGGGTCGATTCTCGGCCTTGGCCACGGTGCGATGTCCTCTGGCTCACCCGAAGCCGCCCACGCCAAACAAGGGTCCGGACACCGGGGGAAAGCCCGGTGATTCTATGCGTGGCGCCCTTGACTGTCAACGAGCCGACGACCAGTGACGACCGACGCCAGCCACTACCGATGCCACTCCTGGTGGCATTACGACGATCGAGCGAGGGGTGAACCCGCCGCGGAAGCGGTTCGGTGGTCATTCCGCCACTCCTGGTGGCCGAACGACGGAGGAACCGGCCGGGCACACGCCATCTTCGGCGGTTCGACGGTCAGAATGCCACTCCTGGTGGCAACCGCGGGGATACGCGCGGCTACGGCTGCGACTCCGCCTCCAGCGGCTCACGTGATACGGCCGGCGACGCACGCCGCGCCAGGACGATTCGGGTGAACGG
>DASWIE010000029.1:0-20606 GCA_036397815.1 Candidatus Limnocylindria bacterium | reverse complement strand
GGGTGGTCGTAGCGCTCGCCAAGACGCTCGAGCGCGACCGCGACCAGCTGCCGTCGGCGGCGTCGATCGGCGGCAAGCTTCTGCGGGCTCGGGCCGCGCCGCCGCGGGCGAGCCTTGCTGCGAGTGGTCAGCGGTCCGGGTCGGCCAGCGCCAACCCCACGCCCACCGTCCGCGCCAGCCGCTCGGCCGCGTTGGCGAGCAGTCGCTCGGTGTCGGCCATCGCCTCGCTCAGCTCCATCGGTCGATCGGCCACCGGCTGGACGACGGCGAACACGCCCGATGCATCCAGCGCGGAGGCGCCCGGGCCCAGCCCGCCGCACAGCAGCACGACCGGCGCGTTCCGCGTCCGGGCCAGGCGGGCCACGCCCATTGCGGCCTTGCCGGACAGGGTCTGCTCGTCGGCACGGCCTTCCCCGGTGATCACCAGCTCCGCGGCCTCGAGCAGGGCCGGCAGGCCGATCAGCTCGGCCACGACGTCGACGCCGGGACGCACCACGGCGCCGGTGAAGCCGAGCAGCGCCGCGGTCGTGCCGCCCGCCGCACCGGCGCCGGGCAGATCCGCCACCGCTCGGCCGCTGGCGTCCTCGATCGCCTCTCCGTATCGGGCCAGCGCCGCGTCCAGCTCGTCGACGGTGCCGGCATCCGCTCCCTTCTGCGGACCATAGGTGGCCGCCGCACCCATCGTGCCGGTGAGCGGGTTGGTCACGTCCGAGGCGACGACCAGGTTCACCGCGGCCAGCCGCGGGTCGAGCCCGGCCACGTCGATCCGGTCCAGGCGGGCCAGGGCGGCGCCGCCCGGCGGAAGCTCGGCGCCTTCGGAGTCCAGCAGGCGGGCGCCGAGCGCGGCGAGCAGGCCCGATCCGCCGTCGGTCGTGGCGCTGCCGCCGAGGCCCAGGGTGACCCTCGCCACGCCAGCGTCCAGCGCCGCGAGCAGCAGGTCGCCGGTGCCGCGTGTCGAGGCGCCTCGGGCCGACTCCGGAGTCCGCTCGTCGTCCGCCAGGCGGGCGAGCCCGGAGGCCGCCGCCATCTCGACGAACGCGCCGTGCCCCTCGTCGAGGAGCAGCCAAGCGGCCTGGATTGGGCGACCCAGGGGGTCGACGGTCGCGATCGAGCGCCGCTGGGCTCCGTCGCCCAGGGCCACCCCCAGGGCGGCCAGGGTGCCCTCACCGCCATCGGCCATGGGTGCGCGGACCACCTCGTCGTTCGGCCGGGCGCGCTTCCAACCGGCTGCGATCGCATCGGTCACCCCTACCGAATCCAGCGCTCCGCCGAACGAGTCCGGGGCAATGACGACCGTCAGGGCGCGCGAAACCATGGACCGATGATAGGTGCTGCGCTCGGGATCTGGCTGCGTGCCACACGTGGTGGCATCCCGGCGGACGGGAAGGCGTCACATCACCGGAAATCGGCGCTCGATGGTCAGCCGGCCACCACCAGTGGCCAAACGATGATCGGCGAGGCGATTCGGGCCCCTGGCGAAGCGCCCGATGGTCGTAATGCCACCGCCGGTGGCATTTAGCGGAACTCAGCGTTTGAGGGAGCGGCGGCGTTCCAGGTAGGCAGGGATGGTCTGGATCGGCGGGCGCAGCTCGTCACCGATCTCGCGCACCTCGAGGTTGAAGCGTTCGCGCTCCTGGTTGATCAGCTTCATGCCGCGCCCGACCTCTGTCAGCAGCTCGATCCGGTGGCGCTCCTCCAGCTTGCGGATGGCGCCCTGCAGGATCACGTACGACATCTGCGACAGGTTGCCGAGCGGCTGGTTGCGGTGGATCCGGCGCTCCAGGTCGACCTGGCCGATGGCGGACAGCCCGCCCGCCTCCAGGATGTCGATCAGCAGGCCGATCTCGACCGCGTACCCGCTGAAGAAGGGGACCGACTCGAGCGCCGAGCGACGCCCCGCGTACTCCCCGGAGAGCGGCTGGATCATGCCCGACAGCTCGGGGAAGAAGAGGTTGATCAACGGCCGCGCCATCAGCTCTGTGACCCGGCCGCCACCCTCCGGCAGCAGCTTGTCGCCCTCCCGGATGGGGCGCTGGTAGAACCCCTTCACGTACTGCAGCCGCGACTCGCGGAGCAGCGGCCCGACAAGGCCGTACACGAAGCGCGGCTGGATGTTCCGGATATCGGTGTCGATCCAGGCCACGATGTCGCCGTCGAGCACGTGCAGGCTCTTCCAGAGCGCCTCGCCCTTGCCGACGTAGGTGCCGAGCTCCGGCAGCACCTGGCTGTGGCGGACCACTTCGACGCCGAGGTCGGCGGCGATCCCGGCGGTCCGATCGGTCGAGTCCGAGTCGATCACCACCATCTGGTCGATCAGCGGCACCCGGTCCATCAGCGCTCCCTTGATGCGCTTGATGACCAGACCGATGGTCCGCTCCTCGTTGAGCGCCGGCAGACCCAGGCTCACCGTCAGGCCCTGACGCTCCTTCAGCTCGACCAGCTTGCGGATGTCGCGGAACTCGCTGGCGTGGAACGTGTTCTCCGCGAACCAGCGGTCGACCACGGTGGGCAGCGAGCGCCCTTGCTCGACGTAGGCATCCGCCGCCGCCAGCGTCCCCTCGGCGGCGCGCAGCTCGTCGAAGGTCGCCAGGCCCAGCTTCTGCTTGGTCTTGACCACGATCACGGTCGGCTTCGCCTTGGATGCCACCGCGTCCGCCACCATCCCGAACAGGAAGCGCCCATCTGGCGACGCATTCGACGGATGGGCGGATGCGCCCATCACCACCAGGTCGTGCAGCGCGGCCTCCTGCAGGATGGCGGTCCTGACCGATGTCGACTCGCGAAGCAGGCCCTTGATCTTGCGCCCGCCGCCGTGCTCGCGCGCGAAAGTGTCCAGCGCCTCCTGCTCGCGCCTGAGGGCTCGATCGCCGATCCCCTTCGGCACGACGTGCAGCACCACCACCTGGGCCCGGAAGCGCTTCCCCAGGTCGCGCGCCAGCCGCATCGCCAGCTCGGCGTGCGGGCCGCCGCGCACCGGGACGAGGATCGATCGTACCTGGTCGACGCCGCGCTGCTTCACCACCGCGATGTCGCAGGGCGACTCGCGCACCACCGAGTCGATTGTGGGCGAGAAGACCGGCGCGCCGGCCACGCCGCGCTCCGCCTCCGCGCGCGCCGCGGCCGCGGCCGACGGCGGCCCGCCCCAGCCGAAGATCACCAGGTCGGTGCTCTCCTCGCCGACGGCCTCGATCACTCCGTCGGCCGCGCGGCGCCCGATCCGCACCATGGTCCGGATCTCCACCCCCTCCTCGTCGCCGAAGTCGAGCACGCGCTGCAGCAGCCGCCGCGCCGTCCGCGCGTGCGTCGCCCCCTCGGATAAGGAGACTCCCTCCGGCACCTCGACGATGCCGAGGGCGGTGATCTCGGTGGGACGGCCGTTGCTCACGCCCGAGCCGATGCGCACCAGGTCGCGCGCGGTCCGCGGGTTGGCGAGCGGCAGCAGGATCCGGTACGGCTCGCGGCGGCGCGACGGCATCAGCCGGTCCGAGATCCGGCGCGCATCTCGCGCCAGCGGCCGACCAAGTACGGCTTCAGCTCCTCGAACTCGCGAGCCTGCGCATCGATCACCCGCTCGGCCTGGTCGGTTGTCATCTCGAGCGTCTGCGCGATGAAGGCCGCGGTCCGGGCAAAGTAGAGCGAGGTCAGCGCGGCCAGCACCTGGTCGTGGTCCGCGCCGGGGCGGTGGAAGGCGACCATGGTGTCGTACAGGCAGCGGATCCACAGCTCGGCGGGGAAGTGGAAATCGGCCGGCGACGGCGGGATCTCCAGCGACATCACGCGCTCGAGCTGCTCGTCGGCCAGCATCGAGCGCCACACGTCGCGCTGGCTGAGGCGCGCGGTCTCGAAGTTGTCGATCAGCTTCGCGTGGTTGACCTCGATCGGCTCGGGGGCGATCACGCGCTCGAAGCCGTACTCGGGGATGGCGTGCGAGCCGCGGACGCGAAGCCATCGGTCTTCATAGTGGGCGGCCAGCGAGAAGAGGGTGCCGACCACCTGCCGGAACATCGGGCCGAGGTCGGAGGCCGGATCCTTGGCGTCGTGGATCTTGGCGCCCAGCCGGGCCTGGCAGACGGCGAAGCCCTCGTTGATGGCCGAGTGGGTCATCCAGATGTCGATCCCGAAGCGCGCGGTGAGATCGTCGAACGTCGCGAGCTCCAGGTAGCGCTCCACGAGGTCGCCGCTGACCCCGAACTCGCCGCCGATCGGCTGTCGGATGCGCGCCCCGTACAGCGCCCGCGTGAGCGGGTAGGCGATGTTGTTGGTGATCGTGCCGTCGTACTTGTAGCGCGCGTACATCGGCGCCACGAAGTCATAGCCTCCCTTGAGGATCGGACCCGCCAGCAGCTCGATCCACTCCGGCGCGATGCTGCGCAGGTCCGAGTCGACCATCACGAACGCCTTCGGCTTCAGCTCGCGCGCGACCTCGAACAGGGCGCGCACCGCGCTCCCCTTCCCGCTGATGCCCTGGTAGGTGAAGCTGATGCGCTGCAGCTTGTGGCGCGGGCTGATGAGGATGACCTTCTCGATGTAGTCCGGGCTCTCGGTGCTGACCGCCACGCGCGGCGTGTCGTCGGGCGAGCCGCCGTCACTGTTGACCAGGATCGGCTTGAGGTCGGGGAAGTACTGCACCATGCCGGCCGTGGCGGCGCGAACCACGTACCCGATCGTCTCGGCGTTGCCGTAGCTCGGGATCCCCACCATCAGGTCGGCGCTGCCCACCCGGCGGACCTCGGCGAGCCCCTGCTCGTCGAGCGCCGACAACGGCGGTGCGGATGGGTGGGACGCCAGAGCGAACCTCCTCGGAGCGTGCCGGATCGTCACGGCTCGGGTGGTCAGGGTAGCACGCGGGTCCGACGCGGACCGATGCAGCCGGAGGCGGGGCGCTAGGGCCGCTTTGCCTTCCCGGCGACCTTGCCGGTGGTGATCGTGCGCCCGTCGTCCGTCGTGCGCCCGGTGTCCTCGATGTGGACCACCTTGCCCGGCCGCTGCCCGAAGAGCCGGCCCACCGTGGTCGGACCACGCCCCGGTGCGGTGCCGATCTGCAGCCAGTCTTCCGCGATCTCGCCCGGTCGGTAGCGCGAGTTGATGTGCTTAGCCATGTAGTGGTCGAAGCCGTTCAGGCGCCAGGCGTGCACCCAATGCGGATATGGCTGTCCAACGGCGGGACTGACGCGCACCCGGACGCTGTCCTCGATGACCGATGCCAGCAGGCGGCGACGCTCCAGGTAGGGCACGTCGTGCAGCCGCTGCCCGTCGAGCTCGACCAGGTCCAGCGCCACGAAGGCGCGACGTGGCTCGTTCGCGATCGGGTCCGGGAGCTCGTCCTGCAGGCCCTCCTCCGCGATCGCATCGGCCAGGTGGCGGGCGGCGCTCCCCTCGCCGATGAACGGCTGGTTCGTCCAGATCCCATCGATCAGTGCCTGGTCGGCGTCGACCATCGGCTGGAGCACCTCCGCCGCCTCGGCGAAGGCCTCGTCCGCCGGCTTCCCGAAACCGTCGGTGAGGGTCACCCGCCCGCCATCGATCCGCGCCATCAGCCGGTCGCCCTTCCAGCACGGCTCGAACAGCCACTCGACGCTGTGAACCACGGCGTTCGAGTAGCTGGCCAGCTGGGGGAGGTGGGATCGGTCCTCGTTCATCATCGCTCGCTCATCGTCCCTCGCTCATCGTCCGTCTAAGGTACCGCGGCCGCCCTCGGGACGTTCAGCCAGCCTCCCTGGAACGTTGCTTCTCACGGGTCCAACGGGGAAGGCCCGTTTGTAGCGCCCGTGTTGCCACCAGGAGTGGCATTCCGACGATCGAGCAGCGCAGCGGCGGCCGAAAACCGGTGTTCGATGGCCGAAATGCCACTCCCAGTGGCAGCCTGACCATCGAATGTGCCCGTGAGGCCGAATCGCCGACCGCCGATGGTCATAACGCCACCCCTGGTGGCAGCCCCACGGATGAGACCTAGCCGGGGGCTCCGTCGTAGAGGGAGAGATGGCCCTCCTCGATCTCCGCGCCGACCTGCTCCCGGATCTGCTCCCAGGCGTCCAGGTCCCACTCCCCGACGAAAGTGATGGCGGTCCCCTCCTTGCCCGCCCTGGCGGTCCGCCCGACGCGGTGCACGTAGGTGTCCGCATCCTCCGGCAGGTCGTAGGAGAGGACGTATGGCAGGTCGGTGATGTCCAGTCCGCGGCTCGCCACGTTGGTGGCGACCAGGAAGCGGATTTTGCCGGACCGGAAATCGGCCAGCGTCCTATCGCGCTCCCGCTGCGACAGGCCGCCGTGCAGTGCCGCCACGTTCTTGCCGCGCCGAGCCAGGGTGGCGGCCAATCGGTCCACCCCGATCTGGGTGTGGCGGAAGACGAGGAGCCGATCGAACCCGAACCCATCGGTCAATTCCAGGAGGGCGCGCACCTTGTCCTGCTCCGCCACGAAGTAGACGAGCTGGCGGACGGTCTCGACCGTCCGCATCTCAGGGCGCACCACGATGTGCTCGGCGTTTCGGTCCATGAAGCGATCACAGATGCGCAGGATGGCGTACGGCATCGTGGCGCTGAAGAGCGCCGTCTGGCGCTGGCGGGGACAGCGCGACAGGATCGTCTCGACGTCGACGATGAAGCCCATGTCGAGCATCCGGTCGGCCTCGTCCAGGATGACGGTGCGCACCTGGTCGAGCCGCAGCTCGCCGCGACGGATCAGGTCGAGCACGCGACCGGGTGTGCCGACCACCACCGGGGTGCCGCGCTTGAGTCCGGCGATCTGCCGCTCCATGCTCGAGCCGCCGTAGATCGCCACCGCCGTCACGTTGCGGAACGCGCCGATCCGGCGGATCTCCTCGGTGACCTGCACGCACAGCTCGCGGGTCGGGGTCAGCACCAGCGCCTGCACGTGGCGGGCGGTGGAGTCCACCTTCTCGACGATCGGGATGCCGAAGGCCGCGGTCTTGCCGGTGCCCGTCTGCGCCTGGCCGATGAGGTCCTTGCCAGCCCGCAATGGACCGATAGCGCGGGCCTGCACCTCGGTCGGCTCCACGAAGCCCATCTTCTCGATGGCGCGCGCGATGGTGACCGGTAGGTCGATCTCGCCGAAGCGGTGACCCCGCTGCGCGGCCTGCACCGCGGCGAGGAAGGCGGGATCCTCGGGGGCGTCGAAGGCGGCGCCGTTCGTGTCGCGTTCTGGGGCGGTCGTCTGGTTGCGGCGGCGCGCGGGGCGGGTGCGGCGGCGCGCCGCGGAGGATTCGATCTCTGGCAAACGGTCTCTCTATTTACACCTGGAGTTCGCTCGATCGTACCACGGAGCGGCCCACTTGACCTCCAGGCGAGACTGAGTATCATCTCCTGACACACCGAGACTCAGTCTCACATCCATCCAGTGGAAGGCCGAAGCACCGATGCGCCCGACCCTCGGGATTGCCATCCCCCTCGCGTTGGGCCTGGCCGTGGCGGCCTGCGGATCGCCGGCTGGGAGCGGCAGTCCGGCCGCCGTGCAGGTGGTGGCGACCACCACGATCTATGCCGACTTCGTGACGCAGGTCGGCGGCGAACGAGTGGAGGTCCGTTCCCTGGTCCCCGCCGGGGGCGAGGTGCACACCTTCGACCCGCGACCGTCGGACGTCACTGCGTTCACCGATGCCGACCTGGTCTTCATGAACGGGCTCGGGCTCGACGACTGGGTGATCGACCTAGTCGGCCAGGCCGGATCGAAGGCGCCGGTCGTGCGCCTGGCCGAGGACCTGCCGGGCGCCGTCTACCTGCAAGGCGAGGCAGAGGATGGTCACGCCGGCGAAACGGCCATCAACCCGCACCTCTGGCTCAATGTGCGCTACGCGGCCGGCTACGTGGAGCGCGTGGTGGCCGAGCTCAGCGAGGTCGACCCCGACGGGGCCGATGGGTACCGGGGGCGCGGCGACATGTACCTCGCCGCCCTGGATGAGCTCGACACCTGGGCGCGGGAGCAGCTCGGGGCGGTACCGGCCGAGTCGCGCCGGGTCGTGTCGCTGCACGACGCCTTCCCCTACTTCGCGGATGCGTACGGCCTGGAGCTCGTCGGCACCGTGATCGAGGTCCCTGGCCAGGATCCGAGCGTCGGCGAGATCGCTGACCTGATCGACGCGATCCGGGAGACGGGGGTGAGCGCCATCCTGTCGGAAGCGCAGTTTCCCGGCGGCCTGGCCGAGCGGATCGCCGACGAGACGGGCGTGCAAGTGGTCTCCGACCTGTACAGCGACTCCGTGGGACCGGCGCCGCAGGACAGCTATGAGGCGATCATTCGGTGGGACGTTGAGCGCATCGCCGCTGCCCTGCAAGAATGATCCGATGACGGCCGGAACTCACCTGAGCGTGCCGCCCGACGGGCAGGCCGTGTCGGCGGGGAAGGCCGGGCCAACCGTCGTCTCGCTGCGTGACGTGTCGGCCTCCTACGGGGAGACACCCGCCGTGGAGCACGTCTCGCTGGAGGTGAGCGCCGGCTCTCTGGTGGCGGTGGTAGGGCCCAACGGAGCGGGCAAGAGCACCCTGCTCAAGCTGATGGCTGGCCTCCTCAAGCCCTGGCGGGGAGAGGTCCGCGTCTTCGGGCAGCCTCCCGGCCAGGTCGGGCGCCGGATCGCGTACGTCCCCCAGGCCGAGCTGGTCGACTGGCACTTCCCGGTGGCGGTCGACCAGGTCGTCATGATGGGCCGCTACCCGCTGCTCGGCCCGTTTCGCCGGCCTGGGCGCCAGGACGCCCTCGCCGTGCGCGAGGCGCTGGCAAAGGTACGGATGACCGATGTCGCCGATCGACAGATCGGTTCCCTGTCAGGTGGCCAGCGACGGCGCGTCTTCCTGGCCCGCGCCCTCGCCTCGGACGCCGAACTGTTCCTGCTCGACGAGCCGGTGACCGCGATCGACGCCACCACCCAGGACGAGATCATGGACCTGCTCCGGGACGAGGCGGGCCGTGGCCGCACGGTGATCGCCTCGACCCACGACCTCGCGTGTGCGGCGCAGTGCTTCCAGCGAGTGGTGGCCGTGAATCGGACGATCGTGGCCGACGGCCCGGCCTCGATCGCGCTCGACACCGAGGTGCTGGCTCGGGCCTACGGCGGCCACCTGCTGATGCTCGAGGGCGGCCGCGTGATCCTGGACGACGCCCATCACCACGACGAACCGCCCGCGCAGGAGCGCCACTTCCACGAAGGCGAGCGCGAGTAGCCATGGACCTCCTCCTCGAGCCGCTTCAGTACGACATCTTCCTGCGCTCGTTGCTGGCGGTCGTGATGGTCGGCGCGGTCTGCGCTCTGGTGGGCACCTTCGTCGTGCTTCGCGGCCTGGCGTTCATCGGCGACGCCGTCAGCCATGCCGCGTTTCCTGGGGTGGTGGTGGCCTATCTCGTCGGCGCGCCCTACTACGTCGGGGCTGCGGTGGCGGCCGTGGCTACCTCGCTGGCCATCAGCTTCGTCACACGGCGCGCCCAGCTGCGGGCGGACACCACCATCGGCGTCCTGTTCGCCGGCATGTTCTCGCTCGGCATCTTCCTGTACAGCACGATCCAAGGCTACGTCGGCGACCTCTTCGCCTTCCTGGTCGGCAACGTGCTCGCGATCAGCGCGGCGGACCTGATCGGCCTGACGGTGCTGGGGACCGGCATGCTGGTCACCATCGGGATCCTGTGGAAGGAGCTGCTGTACGCAACCTTTGATCCGCTGGGAGCGGCCGCCTCCGGCCTGCCGGTCGAACGACTCGAGTACCTGTTCCTGGCGCTGGTGGCGCTGGCCATCGTTGTCAGCCTGCAGGCGGTGGGGATCGTGCTGGTGGTGGCGATGCTGGTGACGCCACCCGCCGCGGCACAGCTGCTGACCGTCCGATTCGGGCGGCTGGTGGCCTTGGCCATCGGGATCGCCATCGGCGCATCGGTCCTGGGCCTATACCTCAGCTTCTGGCTGGACGTCGCCAGTGGGGCGACCATCGTGCTCGTACAGACCGCCGTGTTCGTGCTGGCGCTGGTCGCCGGCCCGCGGCGCGGCCTGCTCGCGCGGCGGCGGCCACCCGTCGAGGCACGGCGCGCACCGCTGGGGGCGGCGGAGTGAGCGCCATCATCGCAGCACGGCTGCGGGCGGTCGGCGAGCGCGTGACACCACAACGCCTGCAGGTGGCCGATGCGCTGGCCGCCGCAGGCCGCCAGCTGACCGCCCAGGAGCTGTGGGAGCGACTGCGCCGGCGCGAGCCAGCCATCGGACGCGCCACCGTCTTTCGCACCGTCGAGGCGCTGGTGGACGCCGGCGTGGCGCGGCGCCTGGAGCTGGAGAACCACGTCTACGGCTACGTCGCCTGCCAGCCAGAGCACCACCACCACCTGGCCTGCAGCGTCTGCGGGCGAGTCGAGGAGATCGGTGAGGCCTACATCCGCCCCGTCGCGGAGCGGGTGGCCGCGGACACCGGCTTCCAGATCGATGACGCGCGGCTCGACTTCTACGGTCGCTGCGCGCGCTGCCTGGCGGCGGAGGCCTGAGCTAGGCGGATGCCCCCGCACCGGCGCGCGACGCGCGCTCCGGCTGGCCGCTGCTCGCGCCGGACGCCGCCACGTCCACCGGCATGGCGACGGGGCCATCGGTCCTGGCCGGGCGGGCGTAGCCGTTGGGGTGAACCAGGCGCCAGCCCCAGGCGTCGGCCAGCATCTCCTCCAGCTTGGAGTGCTGCGGCTGCCAGCCGAGCTCACGGCGCGCTCGGCGGGAGGAGGCGACCAGGACGGGTGGGTCGCCGAGGCGCCGCTTCACGACCCGGGCCGGGATGGCGCGCCCGGTGACCTTGCGCGCCGCCTCCACTACTTCACGGACGCTGAAGCCGGCCGCCGAGCCGAGGTTGTAGACCTCCAGCGAAGGATCCGTATCGCCCGTCGCCTCGAGCGCAAGGAGGTGTCCGGCGGCCAGGTCGCGGACGTGGATGAAGTCGCGGATGCAGGTGCCGTCCGGGGTTGAGTAGTCCTGGCCGAAGATCTGGACGTGGCTCGCCTCGCCGGCCGCTACCCGCAGGACGAGCGGCATCAGGTGAGTCTCGGGCTCGTGATCCTCGCCGTTGCGGCCGGTCGCGCCGGCGACGTTGAAGTAGCGCAGGCTGATGGCCCGGAAGTCGTGCGCGGCCGCGAACCAGCGCATGGCGCCCTCGAAGGCCAGCTTGGTGGCGCCGTACGGGTTGATCGGCTCGGTGCGGTCGGCCTCCGCGATCGGCACCCGCCGGGGCTCACCGTAAACAGCGGCGGTCGAGGAGTAGACGAGCCGCGTGACGCCGGTGTCGCGCATCGCCTCGAGCATCGCCACCCCGCCGGAGACGTTGTGGCGGTAGTAGAGGGCCGGGTCGTCCATGCTCTCGCCGACCAGCGACTTGGCGGCGCAGTGCAGCACCGCCTCGATGCGCTCCTCGCGCAGCACCGAAGCCAGTCGGGCGCGGTCCTGGATCGTGCCGCGCACCAGGCGGGCGGGCTTGGAGACAGCCGCCGCGTGCCCGGTGGAGAGGTCGTCGAAGACGGTCACCTCGTGTCCGGCCTCCACGAAGGCCTCGACGCTGGTGGAGCCCACGTAGCCGGCGCCGCCGACGACCAGGATGCGCAATCCTCGACCTCCTCAGCGACCTTCGCTCAGCCGGCCCGCGACCCGACCGCGCGCCCCCGTGGCGCGCTGGAGACGCTGACCGGCATCGGGGCCGACCCTGTCCCGGAGGCGGGCGCAAACGACTCGCCGGCTCCCTGCGCCAGCTCCGGGCTGAAGGACGCGGAGATGAGCGATGCGCCGGCCGAGGCCGCGGCGCGCACGTCGGCCAGGGTCCGGAAGCGGCCGGAGGCCTTGACCTGGACGCGGGGCCCGACGCTGTCGCGCAGCACGCCGGTGCGCTGAACGGTACGACGGGCTGGAGCCTCGCCGGGAGACGTCACCACGTAGTCAGCGCCGGCCCGCTCGGCGAGGCGGCAGGCCTTGCGCAGCAGGTCGCCGTCGAGCGGCTCGGCCTCGACGATCACCCCCACCACGGCCAGCGCGGAGTGCGCCATGTCGATCACGGCCAGCATGTCGTTGTAGACGACCTCGTCCTCGCCGGAGACGAGGGCCCCGCCGTTCAGGACGAAGTCGATCTGGTTCGCCCCCTGCTCCAGCGCCTTGCTGGCCTCGAAGGCCTTCACGGCCAGGATCTGGCCACCGTGTGGATAGCCGACCACCGTGCCGAGTCGCTGCCGCGAGCGGCCGAGCGCGCGCTTCGCGGCCTTCACCAGCCAGGGACTGACCGTGATGGCGGCGCAGTCGTGCTCAAGGGCCAGGGCCACCGCCGCCTCGAGCTCGGCGAGCGACGCGTTCGGTCGCGTCAACCGGTGTTCGAGCCGCACAACTCGACGCCCGATGGCGGTCATCGCGGGGTGGGAACCTCCCTGGTGGGCCGGGCTCGGGATGGGCACGACCGGCACGCTGTCTGGACGGCCGATTGTAGCAGCGCCCTAGCCCGATGCTCCCGCCTTGTCCCTGGCTTGGCGGTGCGTCCGGTCACCGGCGACCGGCTCGGACATCCAGCCACGCGCCAGCTCGACCAGCCGCTCCCGCCGGTTGAGAGTCGGGTCGTCAAGGACGGCCTCCACCAGCCGGTCGAGGAGGTTGCCGACGAGCGGGCCTGGCTCGATGCCGAGCGCCTCGGTCAGATCGTGGCCGTCGACCGCCAGCTGGCCCGCTTCCAGTGGATCGTCGGCGAGCACGCGCGCCACCCGGACGCGGAGCTCGGGCAGGCCGCCGCGGGTCGGCTCTCGCGCGCCGCTCGCCACGTTGTCGGCCTCGCGCAGCGCGAACAGGCCATCGACCAGGTCGCGCCCGACGCGTTTGACGAAGCGGCGCACCGCAGCATCGGTCCAGGCTTGGGTGTAGGCGAACATGTGATGCCGCACCAGCCGCGTGACCCGCGCGATCTCGGCGCGCGGCGAGCGCAGTCGCCGCATCACCGCCTCGGCGAGCGCGGCGCCGTCGCGCTCGTGCCCGATGAAGTGGCCGTCTCCAAGCGTCGTCGCCTTGCCGAGATCGTGGAGCAGCCCGGCAAGGCGCAGCACGTGGTCGTCGGCGGGGAGGGCGTCGGCGGCCCGCAGCGAATGGTCGAGGGCGTCACCGGGCAGCGCCTTGGCCTGGGGCACCCCGCGCAGGGCAGCCAGCTCCGGCAGCAGCACCGCCAGCAGCCCGAGCCGCTCCATCAGCAGCAGCGCCCGCGAGGGCGGAGCCGAGCCGGCCAGGATGCGGAGCAGCTCGTCGCGGACTCGCTCGCCGGAGAGCCCCGCCGTGGCGCCTGCGTGGCGCTCGATCGCGGCCTCGGTCGCCGGATCGAGGCGCAGGTCGAAGCGGGTCGCGAAGCGCACCGCGCGCACCAGGCGCAGGGCGTCCTCCTCCAGGCGAGCATCGGGGTCCCCGACCGCGCGCAGCATGCCGGCTGCCAGGTCGGCCGCGCCGCCGTGCGGGTCGACCAGGCGGCCCTGGCCGGCCGCCAGATCGGTCGGCAACCAGGCCATGGCGTTGATCGTGAAGTCACGGCGCGCCAGGTCCTCGACCAGCGAGCCGCCCCAGCGGACGTGGTCGGGACGACGGCGATCGCGATAGCCACCCTCGACTCGATAGGTGGTCACCTCCACGGAAGGCCCGTCATCATTTGCCAGCACGGTCACCGTGCCGAAGGCGTTCTGCCACGCGGCGCCGGGAAAGCGTTCTGCCACCGCCTCGGGAGGAGCGGAGGTTGCCACGTCCCAGTCGACCGGTTGCTCGCCCCGGACCAGGTCGCGCACGCAACCGCCGACCATGGCGGCCTCGGCGTTCATCTCGGCGAGGCCGGCAAGGACGGCGGCCACTGACGCGGGAAGCTGGATGGCGAGCGGCGCGCCGTCGCGCATCGATGATCGGTGGTCGGCGCGCGTCAGGACCGCGACGCCGGCGAGGCCTCGAGGAAGAGATAGGTCCGCCACGCGTCGTTGCGCTCGTCGGCCAGGTACGAGCCATACAGGTAGCGGGCGTCCGCCCGCGGGGCGCGCGGCTCGCGCTGCAGCCACATGCGAGCTTCCGACAGCGTCTTGCTCCCCTTGCGGTGGTTGCAGGTTCGGCACGCGGCCACGAGGTTCTCCCATTCGTGGTGCCCGCCGCGGTGCTTGGGAACCACGTGGTCGATGGTCAGGTCTCGGCTCACCGTGCCGCAGTACTGGCAGGTGTGGCGGTCCCGCGCGAAGACCTCGCGCCGAGACAGCTTGACCCGCGGCTGCGGGCGCTTGACGTGGTACTGGAGGCGAATGACCGATGGTGCACGGATCGCCAGGGTCGGGGTGTGGATCACCTGGTGGTTGCGCGCCAGCAGCTCCGCCTTCTCATTGCCGAGCAGCCGGAATGCGCGCCTGATGTCGCAGACGTTGAGCGGCTCATAGTTCTGGTTCAGGACCAGGACGGGTGCGTTGATCATCGGTCAGCCTCAGCGCGATCATAACGGACATCGCAATTGACCTTCGCGGGCCGAACGTCTCGGTTGGGAGCGATGAGGACCACGAGTAGAATGCGCAGCGTTATGGCCACGATCGAAACCAGCACCTGGACGACCAAGGTCGGCCTGGCGCGCATGCTCTCCGGCGGGGTGATCATGGACGTCGTCACCGCCGATCACGCCCGCATCGCCGAGGAGGCGGGCGCCGTGGCGGTGATGGCGCTGGAGCGCGTCCCCTCGGACATCCGCAAGTTCGGGGGCGTGGCGCGCATGAGCGACCCGAAGCTGATCGAGGAGATCAAGGCCGCGGTCAGCATCCCGGTCATGGCCAAGTGCCGGATCGGGCACATCGCCGAGGCGCAGATCCTCCAGCAGCTGGCGGTCGACTTCATCGACGAGTCCGAGGTGCTGACCCCCGCCGACGAGGAGCACCACATCGACAAGCACCTGTTCAAGGTGCCTTTCGTGTGCGGCTGCCGCGACCTGGGGGAGGCGCTGCGCCGGATCGGCGAGGGAGCGGCGATGATCCGGACCAAGGGCGAGGCCGGGACGGGCAACATCGTGGAGGCGGTGCGCCACATGCGCGCCGTGATGAAGGGCATCCGGGAGCTGTCCGGGATGCGCCCCGACGAGCTCTTCGCCGCCGCCAAGGAGCTGCGCGCGCCGATCGAGGTCGTGCAGCGGACGGCAGCCCTGGGTGAGCTGCCGGTCCCGAACTTCTCGGCCGGCGGGGTTGCCACGCCCGCCGACGCGTCGCTCATGCGCCAGCTCGGCGCCCAGGCGGTCTTCGTGGGAAGCGGCATCTTCAAGAGCGAGCAGCCGGAGCGCGTGGCACGGGCCATCGTGCTGGCGACGACCCACTACGACAACCCGGAGATCCTGGCCGAGGTGAGCGCCGGGCTGGGCGAGCCGATGCGCGGCCTGGACCTCTCCGAGATCCCGGCGGAGGAACGCCTGGCCGTTCGCGGCTGGTAGGCGAGGAAGGACCGATGGCGCAGCCGGCGCCGTCAGCGCCCCCAGAGCGGAGGACGGAGCGGTCCGCTGCGCGGCGTGGCCGCGCCCGGATCGGGGTGCTGGCGGTGCAGGGCGCCGTGCGCGAGCACCTGCAGGCGATCCGCGAGATCGGCGCCGAGCCGGTCACCGTGCGGCTTCCCGGCGACTTCGAGGGGCTCGACGCCCTCATCCTGCCCGGCGGCGAATCGACGACCATGCGGAGGTTCATCGAGCGCTACGGGCTGCGGGACCCGATCCTGGCCATGGCCGGGCGCGGCGCGCCGATGCTCGGCACCTGCGCGGGCATGATCCTGCTCGCCGGCCGGCTGACCGATGGCGACGAGCCGGTGCTCGGGCTGCTGGACGTGTCCGTCGAGCGCAACGCCTACGGCCGTCAGCTCGACTCGTATGAGGCGGACGTAGACCTCCCGGCTATCGGTGACGAGCCCCTGCACGGGGTCTTCATCCGCGCCCCGGTGGTCGTGGAAGCAGGACCCAGCGTCGAGGTCCTGGCGCGCGACGCCGAGGGTCGGATCATCGCCGTCCGGCAGGGCAAGGTGCTGGCCACCGCCTTCCACCCGGAGCTCACCGGCGACCGGCGGCTGCATCGGCTCCTGCTCGAGCTGGTGGAGCCCGCGTCATGACGCGCACCGCGGGCGCGATCCGCCCCGCCCGGCTGAGCGACCGACAGGCGCTCACCGACCTGTCGCGCCGCGTCCACGACTCGGCCGACAGCTACCGCCGTTCGCTCGGCGTGCCCGCGCCGCTGGCCACTCGCCCGCGGATCAGCCTCTCGACCCTCATCCCGTCGTGGCTCCCGTTGCGGGCACCATCGGTCCACCTGGTGGCCGATGCCGAGGGTGAGCTGGTGGGCAGCTGCCGAGCGATCGAGGAGCCTCGGCGCGACGACTGGGTGATCACCGAGCTGGACGCGGCGGATGGGCCGATGGCGGCCGAGGTCCGCTACGCGCTGCTCCAGGCCCTGGTCAACGAGGCGTCCCAGCACGCGGTCGGCCGCTTCCACGCAGCCTGCTCTGACGTACGGGACAACCTGGAGCTGTTCGGGCAGCTGAGCTTCATGGCCTATGCGCAGGAGGAGATCCTCTACCGCCCACCGGAGCCGACGCGCGGCCCGCGCTCGTGGATGCGCAGCCTCCTGGCGCGCGAGGGTGCCGTCCTGAGCCGGTCGGCGGTCCCGTCGGAGGATGGCGCCACGCCCGCTCTCCAGTCCGCCGGAGCGCCCGATGCCTGGCATCTCTTCGACCTGTGGGCGCACGCCACGCCGCCGGCCATCGCCAGGCTGGAGGGCTACTCCGCGGCCGACTGGGAGGGGGTCGGCCACGAGGGGATCGTGCCGCGCAGCAGCCTGAACCCCCTGCTGCACTTCTCGGCTGTCAACGCCTGGTTCCTGCCCCATGAGCAGCGGGCCGGTGGCTTCGCGCAGCACGGTGCCTGTCGCGAGGGGCCGCATTACCTCCGCTTCCTGGTTCGCGATGGGTCGGACGGGGCATCCTTCCTGCGCTCCGTGCTCGGCGCGATGGGCGAGGAGCCGGCGGGTGCAGGAATCCTGTCCCCGGTGCGAACATATGAGTCGACGGGGCTGCGCGCGGCCCGGGCGACCGGCTTCGAGCCGCTCGGCCGGGTGACCCTCCTGGTCCGCGACGTGCGCGCCGCCGTCCGCCAGCCGGCCATGGTGCCGGTGATCTGAGCACACCACCGAGCGCAGGAGCCAAGCCCAAGTGACTCGCCTGGAGATGACCGACGACCTCGACGCGCTGATGGCGGCGCTGCCGCCTGAGATCGTGGCGCGCCTGCGCACCTTCGCCAACCGGGCCGACCTGCTGGAGGTGGTGATGGATCTCGGCCGCCGTCCGGAGGCCCGATTCACGCACGCGGAGGAGGAGCTGCTCGACCGCGAGATCGTCGAGGGCGACATCGCCTATGTGATCGACCACATCGGCGCGTTCGGCGACGATAACCGGGCCGGCATCGAGCGCACGCTGCATCGGATCAGCGCCATCCGCAATCGCGCCGGCAAGGTGGTGGGCCTGACCTGCCGCATCGGTCGGGCGGTCTTCGGCACCATCGACATCATCCGCGACATCGTGGAGGGCGGCCAGAGCGTCCTCCTGCTCGGCCGGCCGGGCGTGGGCAAGACCACCATGCTGCGCGAGGTGGCCCGCGTCCTGGCCGACGACCTGGGAAAGCGCGTGATCGTGGTCGACACCAGCAACGAGATCGCCGGCGACGGCGACATCCCGCACCCCGGCATCGGCGACGCGCGGCGCATGCAGGTCCGCACCCCCACCGAGCAGCACGCGGTGATGATCGAGGGGGTGGAGAACCACATGCCCGAGGTGATCGTCATCGACGAGATCGGGACCGAGCTGGAGGCGGCCGCGGCGCGCACCATCGCCGAGCGCGGCGTGCAGCTGGTCGGCACGGCGCACGGCAACACGCTCGACAACCTGATGCTCAACCCCACCCTCTCCGACCTGGTGGGCGGCATTCAGGCCGTCACCCTGGGGGACGAGGAGGCGCGGCGGCGCGGCACGCAGAAGACGGTGCTCGAGCGCAAGGCGCCGCCCACCTTCGACGTGGTGGTCGAGATCGTGGAGCGCGACAGCGTGACCGTGCACCGCAACGTGGCCGAGACGGTCGACGCCATCCTGCGCGGCCACATGGTGCCGCCCGAATCGCGCTGGCGGGAAGGCGGCGAGCTGAAGGCCGCGACCAAGTACGACTACCGGATCAGCGACACGGCGGCGGGCAACCCCGCCTTCGCCCCCCTGGAACCGTCCGGCAGCTTCGGCGCGTACAGCCGCGGCCGCGGCGGTGCAGGCGCGACCGGGCTGCGGCCCCTGCCGGGTCGCGGCAACGGCGGGCGTGGCTCGCGGGCCCTGCCCGGCGAGCGGCTCTCCGGCGACCGCTTCGAGCCGTCCGACGCCGCCGACCCACGCCGCCATCTCGAGGAGGCGCTGCGCGGCTCAGCCGCATCCGAGGCGAACCTCGTCGACGGGCCGGTCGGCGCCAGCCGGCCGGCCGCGGCCGGGCGGAGCCATCGGCCCATGAACCTCTTCGCCTTCGGCATCAGCCGCAAGCGGCTGGAGCAGTCGGTCCGCGAGCTTGGCCTCCCGGTCACGGTGGCGCGCGAGCTGGACGAGGCCGACGCCGTCGTCACGCTGCGAAACTACTACCGGCGCAAGCCGGCGGCCCTCCGCGACGCGGAGTCGAGCGGCGTCCCGATCTACGTCCTGAAGACCAACACCATCCTGCAGATGGAGAGCCTGCTGGCCAGCCTGTTCGACCTGGAGGCCGATCCGTCCGAGGCGGCTCTGCGCGAGACGGCGGAGGCGATCGGGCTGGTGCAGGCCTCCGGCTCACCGATGGAGCTGGGGCCGCAGAACGCCTACATCCGGCGCCTGCAGCACCAGATGGCGGAGCGCAACAACCTGATGAGCCGTTCCCGCGGCGCGGAGCCGAACCGTCGCGTGGAGCTCATGCCCGATGAGGGGCGCGCGTGGCGGTGACGCCGCGCGGCAAGTTCATCACGCTCGAGGGATCCGAAGGCAGCGGCAAGACGACCGCCGCGCGCCACCTCGGCGAGTGGCTCCGCTCGCGGGGCGAGGCCACGATCGTGACCCGCGAGCCGGGCGGCACCCCGCTCGGCGACGAGGTACGCCGCCTGGTCCTCCATCTCCGGGACGTGAGCGACGATCTCGACCCCCGGGCCGATGCGCTGCTCTACGCCGCCGGCCGCGCGCAGCACACCTCGCGCGTCATCCTGCCCGCGCTCGAGCGCGGCGAGCACGTCGTCTGCGCTCGGTACCTCGACTCGTCGCTGGCGTACCAGGGAGCCGCCTACGGCAACGATCTCGAGGACATGTGGCTGCTCCAGCGCTTCGCCACCTACGACCTGCTGCCGGACCTGACCGTCCTGATCGACGTGCCGGTGGAGGTTGGCCTCGGCCGCAAGCGGCGCGGCGAATGGAACCGCTTCGAGGACACGCAGGGGGTTGCCTTCTTCGAGAAGGTGCGGGGCGCCTACCTCGACCTCGCCTCCGCCGAACCGGAGCGCTACCGGGTGGTCGACGGATCAGGCTCCGTCGACGCCACCGACGAGCTGATTCGCGCGGTTGTCGAGCCGGTCATTTTCGGGCCTCCGTGACGCATATACTCGCCCCGCGTGGCCGCGGCGCCGCCCAAGTCCGCGCCGGCCCGCTACGGAGGTAGACATGCAGCGTCCGACGGGTGTCACCATCATTGCGGTTCTTTCGGCCATCGGCGGCGTCTTCGGCATCCTGGGCGGGCTCGCCCTGGTGGGCTTCGGAGGGGTCATCGCCGCCAGCGGCGTGGCCGGCGGCTTCGCCACGATCGTCGGCCTGCTCCTGCTAGTCTACGGGGCGCTCGCTCTTGCCCTGGCCTATGGCTTCTGGACCCTCAAGCCGTGGGCGTGGACGCTCGGCGTCGGGCTCCAGGGGGCGGGCATCGTGATCAACATCCTCCAATTCCTGAACAACTCCTCCAACGCCGTCAGCACCGTCATCTCGATTGCGATCTCGGCGGCAATCATCTGGTACCTCTACCAGCCGAACGTCAAGGCCGCCTTCGGCCGCGCCTGAGCCCTCTGCCGAGCAGCGTCACAGGCTGCTCGACTGGTGGGCGTAATTGCCACGATATGGCTGAATCGTCGCGGATTGCGCAATGGGTGGGCGGATCCGTCCGAGATCAGGGGCAATATCGCCTTACATGGTGGCCATCCTGGCCGTACCGCCCACCAGTTGAGCATTCGACGGGGCAATGAGATCGGGCAGGGATTTCCGCGCTTGAAGCGAGCGGCTCGCTGCACGGAGTGTGGCGCCGGACGGGTGGCCCTCGGTCGCTCCCCTGCGGCATAATCCGGCCATGAAGCTCGTGACCGCGATCGTGCACAACGAGGACGCCGCGAGCCTCGTCGATGCGCTGCTTGAGCGCGAGTTCCGCGCGACGAGGCTGCACTCCTCCGGCGGCTTCCTGAAGCAGGGCAACGCCACGATCCTGGTGGGGGTCGAGGACGACCAGGTGGACGCCGTGCTCGAGATCGTCAGCGCCAACTGCCATTCGCGCCAGCAGTTCGTGAACCCGATGCCCCCGATCATGGAGCCGGGCGAGTTCTACATGCCGTATCCGGTCGAGGTC
>DASWIE010000028.1:0-1553 GCA_036397815.1 Candidatus Limnocylindria bacterium | reverse complement strand
GAGCGCTCAGCCAGCCCCAGTGACCCGCCGCGCGCCGGCCGACTTTCTGAACGACCGGGTGCGATCCATGGCGCCGTCCGGGATCCGGCGCTTCTTCGACATGCTGGCCGAGATGAAGGACGTCATCAGCCTCACCATCGGCGAGCCGGACTTCACCACGCCTGAGCCGATCACGCGCGCCGCGATCGCCAGCCTCGAGGCCGGCGAGACGCATTACACCGCGAACGGGGGCATGATCGAGCTCCGCGAGCTCATCGCCGCGAACCTGGCGAAGCGGTACGGCGTCGAGTACGACCCGCGCACCGAGCTCGTCATCACGGTCGGCGCCTCGGAGGGCCTCGACGCGTCGCTGCGGGCGACGCTCAACCCCGGCGACGAAGTCATCTACCACGAGCCGTGCTTCGTGGCCTATGCGCCGTGCATCGAGCTCGCCGGCGGCGTGCCGGTCCGCATCGGCACCACCGACGCGACCGACTTCCGGGTGACCGCCGCCGCCATCGAGGCCGCCCTGACGCCACGCACGAAGGCCATCTTCCTGGGCTACCCGAACAACCCGACCGGGGCCGTCCTCGACCGCGGTGAGCTCGCGGGCATCGCCGGGATCGCGGAACGCCACGACCTGCTCGTGTACAGCGACGAGATCTACGACCGGCTGGTGTACGGGGAGCATGCCCACACCGCGTTCAGCTCGCTCCCGGGCATGCGGGAGCGAACGGTCCTGCTCGGCGGCTTCTCGAAGAGCTACGCGATGACCGGTTGGCGCATCGGCTACGTCGCCGCACCGGCCGAGCTGATGGCAGGCATCGCCAAGGTCCACCAGTACGGGATCATGTGCGCTCCCACCCCGGCCCAGTTCGCCGCCATTGCCGCGCTGCGCATCGGAGACCCGCACGTGGAGGAGATGCGCGCCGAGTACGACCGCAGGCGCCGGTTCATGACCGATCGCTTCAACGAGATCGGCCTCCGCTGCTTCGAGCCGATGGGAGCCTTCTACTGCTTCCCGCAGGTCGGCGAGGCGACCGGGCTGGACGAGACGGCCTTCGCCGAGCGGCTGCTCCATGAGGAGCGAGTGGGCGTGGTGCCCGGGACGGCCTTCGGCCCGTCAGGCGCCGGCCACGTGCGCGTGTGCTACGCCGCCGCATACGAGGACATCGTCGAGGCCATGACTCGCGTCGAGCGCTTCGTCGAACGCCAGCGTGCAGGCTGAGGCGCGTTATCCGCACAGTGGTGCAACGGCGGGCGTATCCATAGCCATGAAGCACCGATGGACCCGCTTGATCGGCTCGCTGCTGCTGCTGACCGTGCTGGCCCTCGGCGGCTGCACCCCGTCTGAGGGTGGCGGCGATGGCGGGGCACCCGCGGACGGTGCCGACCCCGGAGGCTACTAACCCCATGGGCGAGTGCAACGACGTGCGTATCAACGCCATGAAGAACCGATGGATCGGACCGATGCTGTTCGCTGCAGCGCTCGCACTGGGCGCCTGTGCGCCCACCCAGGAGGGCGCCGATGAGACCGCATCGCCCACGAGCGCGGCGACCGCGTCGCCGACAAT
>DASWIE010000027.1:0-8141 GCA_036397815.1 Candidatus Limnocylindria bacterium | reverse complement strand
ATCGCCCGGGTCGGGAAACGCGATCACGACTCTCGTCACGGCGAACTTCGACCATTCGGTTCACCTGAACAGCGACCGGGTCAAGTTCCAGACGAAGGATCCGACCGACGTCCGCATCCAGCAGATCGTCTTCGCTCCGGGTGGCCGCAGCGGCTGGCATCACCACCCGGGGATGGTGATCGTGACCGTGCAGTCGGGTGCGTTGACCCTCTGGGAGTCAGACTGCAGCTCGCAGACGTACGGGCCGGGCCTTCCGAACGGCGCAGTGTTCGCCGAGGGCGGCGACTCTCCGCAGGAGGTCACGACCGCCGGTGGGGCGACGGTCTATGCGGTGTTCGTTGCGCCGAGCAACGACCCGCCCATCACTCGGGTCGAGGACGACGCGATCTCCTGCCCGTAATGGCACGAGCTGCGGATTCCAGGGATCCGGGTCCGCAGGAGCCACGTTTTGCAGGTCCTGCCCCGGTGCCCGGCTTGTTGCTCGGGCACCGGGGCAACGTGTCAGTGGTCCGCGACCGTGACCTCGCCGTGGAGCGATCGACGCGTCGTGACCGACGACACTCAGCTCACGCAGGGTGCTGAAACCCGGGTCGAGGTGGAGACAGAGACAGAGACGGCGGTTCGGGTGCCCGCTTGGGCCCGCCGACTCGGGCGCTCGAACCCGACCCACGTCTTGATGAGGGTGGACTTGCCGGCGGCGTTCGGCCCGACCAGGGCGGTGATGCCGCCGCGGGAGATGGCGCGGTCGTATCGCTTGGCGAGACCGTGGGCCCCCAGGATCGGTCCTTCATCCGTCACCTCACGGGACCGATGAGCATGGAGATCGCCACCACCAGCACCGCGAGACCCACGAACGGGAGCGCCACCAGGCTGGCTCGGATGGTCTGCATCGGTTCACCTCCTGGGGACGGATGTTCGTCGACCCGCGGCTGGATTGGTATCAGGGATCTCCCTGACGGGACTGCGGGATGACCCTGCTAGACTCCGCCGACGGTACGCAGGATCGGGAGCGGTTCGGCGATGAGCTCGGAGGGAGTCGGTGCCGGCGGGGGCGCTGGCGCGCGTGCCCCTCAGCCCCACAAGCTCAAACCGATGTTCGCGTTCCTCGTCCTGGCCGCCGGCGGCCTGACCGGCGTGCTGGCGATGAGCGCCCTGATCGCCAACGAGATGGTGCCGGTTCACGACTCCACGCCTGCGGCTGAGTCCGTCCCCGAGCTGGCCGTTGTCGCCTGTCCTGATTCCGGGCCGGTGCTCGCCCTGGCGGATTCGGGCCAGAGAATGCTCGTCACCGGGCGCTCTGCAGACGGTGCCTGGTTCCGGGTCCACGTGCCGGGTCCAGTCGGTCAGCACGGGTGGGCTCCGGCTCCGGCCCTGACCGTTGACGGCGACTCGGAGACGCTCCCGATCGTCGCCTGTGGATCGGAGCCGACCGCGAGCGCATCGCCGACTGCCACTGCAACTCCGACGGCCAGTCCGACACCCAGCCCGACGCCTCCGCCGCAGTTGCCCGCGACCCCGGCGCCGACACCCACCCCCACGCCGAGGCCTGCACCAACGGCGACGCCGACACCCCTGCCGACGCGACCGCCGCCGACCGCGACGCCGACCCCGACGCCCCGCCCGACACCGACTCGGAACCCTTCATCGGTCATCCCTCCGTCGACCCCAACGCCCGCGCCTGCGCTCGGCGCGTCCCGGTACGGCAGTCGATGACCACCAGGCCGCGCTCAGTCCTTGCCGCAACCTTCGTGATCTTTGCCGCATCGCTGGTTGTCGGCGCCGCGATCACCTACGGTGCGGTGTACGTCATCATCCCTGCCCCCAAGTCGCCGGCGGCAACCCAGCCTGAGGCATCGTTCACGAGCGACGAGGTGGCGGCTGGATTCCGAGTTGTCACCGATCCCGATGAGCCAGGGACGCCACTCGGTCCACCGCCCAGCGACCAGCTCATCCAGCTCGTGTCGTTCGACAAGGACGATCTACCTGGGCGGCTCGAGGCCGCGCCGTGGTGGTCCCTGACTCCCGCCGGTATTCCGCGGGTTGACCACATCACGCAGTTCGACGGGGGGCCATTGCAGGGGGTCAATGCCGTCCCTGCTGCAGGCGCGATGCTGGCCCGACTGGCGTTTGGGATCCTCACCACCGCAAGCCAGCTCCGGTCACTCGAGGCGGATCAGGAGGGTGGCTCGTCGCTCGCGGGCCTCATCGAGGCGCTGGCCGATCGCTGGGACGTGCCCTTCTCGGGAGGCGACCTGTCGTCGGAGGACCTGCGCGAGCTCCTCGCGTCGGGCGCGGGCGCGGTCGTTGCCCTGAACTACGGCGACCTGCCCGCCGCACAGCGCCAGCAGGCCGACTATGCCGGTTCGCACGCGCTCTACATCGACGGCTTCCGAGCGGGCAGCTCGACTGGCGCGGCTGAGTATTACGTGATGGATCCGATGGGGCTGCCGTGGCAGGGATACCACGGGGACTGGTGGCCGGCGGAGATCGTCGACCGTCCTGCGCTGGATTTCGGCGGGGGGAGCATCCTGGCGGTCTGGGCGTTCGCGGGTGGGGTGAATCCATCGGCGCCGGGAAGCGGTGGGTCGCTTGAGCTGTCCATTGGGGACCAGCCGGCGAGCCCGCCACCCGAGGCTTCCCCGCTTGTCGTCGTTGAGGCGGTGAGCGGTGGCCTGCGGATCGAGCCCTTCCTGCAGTTCTGCCTGGAAGCGCCGACGCCGGCAGAATGCCCGGCCGGCTTGCCGGCCATCTACCAGCCTCGAGAATCGGACCTCGCCTTCCTTCCGCCCGCTGGCGGAGCGCCGCTGGAGCTCCTCTACGTCGATGCGCCGCAGCCTGGAGTCGTGCGGCCCTCAGTCTCGACCGTGATCTTCTCAGCTCCCGCCTCCGACGTGGAACCCACCTTCTCGTACTGGCCTGCCGATGGCTCCGCGCCTGTCGGACCGGTGCTGCAGGTGGAGCCTGTGGCGGTCACCCTTGGCGGCAGGCAGGTCTGGGTCGTGAGCGTCCCGATCCCCCAGGCGGGAACCTACGGGTTCGTCGCCTTCGGCACCTCCGCCAACGGCGGGGTCGTTCATGCCTCCGAAGTGGGCGCCATCAGCTTCGGCAACTGAGCTGGCCTGCTTACGACTTCGGCGCTCGCTCCGCGGGCGGGGCCGGGGAAGGCTGCGCGGCTCCGGCTGGCGCTTCGACCAGCCGATCGACGCCGAGCCCCCACTCGCCGAGCTGGGCCAGCGCCCGCCGGAAGCCGTCCTCGGGATGAGCCAGATCCAGCGACTCGTACGCCGGGTCGATGTTGGTGGGCAGTATCACGCCGTGCTCCTTCACGACACAGACGCGGTTGCGGAGTTGCGGCTGCGCCCTCGCTCGCCCGATCTCGTCGCCGATGTTCGGCCGGGTGTACCGGTCCGCGCCGGCCTCGAGGTCGCCCGTGGCGAACACGACCACCGCGTCGGAACGCGCGAGGTAGGCGTCCACCTTCTCCTCCGCCGTCCAGGCGCCCTCCGGACGCGGCTCATCCGAGACGATGAAGGCCCGGAGCCCATGCTCAACGAGGAGCGCCTTGAACGGCCGTCCGAGTGCCTCTTTCTGCCGTTCGGAGCAGCTGATGAACACGCCTCGCGTGCTCTCCGCGCCGCTTTCCGCCTCGCCGGTGAGGAAGTCCAGCAGGACGGCGATGTCGGCATCCGGATTCTCGAGGAAGAGGCCGGCTGATGTGCCCTCGAGACGGAGCAGGCGACCCTCAGGCAGGGCCTGTGCCAGCTGCTCCGAGACCTCCAGCGGGATCTGCCGTTCTCCCTGGCGATGCACTACAAGCGCGGGAGTATGGACCGATCCGACCTCGGCGGAGACATCCATGTCGCGCGCGGCGTTGATCATGGCGCGGGCCGCGGTCGGGGTCGTTGCGGTCCGGAACGCATCGGCCACCAATCGCCCTTCCTCGCCGCCGACCGACCAGCCCATCCAGGCGTGCGCGGCGGAGTCGACGAAGAGGTCCCAGTCGCGATCGATCAGCGTCACCAAGGCCTGCGATTCCGTCGGGCTCATGGCGTCCAGCAGTCGCTGGGTGCCGCCAAACAGAATGAGTTTGGTGACCCGCTTCGGATGGCGCGCGGCGTAGGCGATGGCGGTCACGGATGACGAGTAGTACCCGAGAAGCGCGAACGTCTCGAGCCTCGCGTGAGCGACGACAGAGTCCAGATCGCGGAGCATCGCCTCCAGGCTGAAGTCGTCGACATCCCGTTGCGAGTGGCCCGTGCCGCGACCGTCGTACAGCACGAGCTGCACGTGCTGTCCGAGCCGCTCATACGCGTCTCGAAAGCGCGGCACGCGCCATTGACCGAACACGTTGCTGAGTGGGACCGGCGGCAGCCAGACCAGCGCCGGTCCCTCGCCCGTCAGGGTGTAGGCGATGGCGACTCCATCGCTCGTGCGCGCGTACCTGAGGCTCGGTTCCATACGGTGCCTTCGCGCATGAGGTAAGGACAGGATCGTAGCCGAATCACCCTCTATGGGAGCAGCGGGAGGCAGTTGGCGTGCGTTCGGGAGCGTCGGGCGGAGGCGCGTAGAATCAAGGGCGCCGGGTCGAGGCATGCGCCAGGCCCGGCACGTACTTGGTGCGGGTGTCCCGGACGCGCGCCTGTACAGTCTCGCTGGGTGGCAGTCCTCTTCGGATTGGGAACGAATGAGCTTGCGTATCCGGATCCGGATGCTGAGCTCCTCGCGGCCGCGAGGGAAATCCGGGCCCAGGTTGCGCCGGGGCGGCTGCGTGCGCTGGTCGAGTCGCTCCCCGGGCCCCGCAACCGGCTCCAGGCCGCCGAGGCCATGGCCGAGGCAGATGCGCTGATCACCGAAGCCTGGCTCGCTGCTGGGTGGAGCGTCGCGCGCCAGGAGCTCGATCTACGCGGCGTCTGGGGCGTGCGGGATCGACCGAGCGGCGACCGGCCGGGAAAGCGCGCCACGCGCTACGCACGGCTCCGCGGAGCCAACCTCATCGCCACCAGGGCGGGCCGCGAGACCGATGCCATCGTTGTCGTCGCACATCACGACACGGTTCGGAGCTCGCCGGGCGCGGATGACAACGGCGCGGGCGTCGCGGTGTTGATCGAGGCGGCGCGGCTGCTCGCCCGGCAGCCACTTCGGCGCACGGTCGTCCTGGCGGCGCCGGACTTCGAGGAGATCGGCCTCATCGGCTCACGCGAGCTGGTCCGCTGGCTGCAGGCCCGGCACCGCGTCCGCGGCGCCATCGTCTTCGACCCGATCGGGTTCATGGACGCTCGCCCGGGGACGCAGCGTGTGCCTCGAGGGATCGGCCTTCTCTACCCCGCGCAGTTGGCGCGGCTGCGGGACCGCGACTTCGCCGGGGACGGGGTGGTCGCCATTCACCGGCGCCGATCAGCGGGCCTGGCCCGCGTATGGGCCGAATGTGCGGCGGCACTTCTGGGCCGCGAGCGAATCTTCATGCTGCGCGATCCCGCCGACCTGCCGGTCGTCGGGCCATTGCTCGCGCTCGCCCTCCCCGTGGCGCGGAACTTCTCGCGCAGCGATCACCGGCGCTTCTGGGACGCGGGGCTGCCGGCCATCCACGTGACGAACACCGCCGAGTTTCGCAACCCCAACTACCACCGTCCCAGCGACCTGCCGGCGACCCTCGACTACGAGACACTGGCGGACGTCACTGCGGCCACGGTCCTGGCTGTCGAGCGACTGGCCGGCGAGTTTCCGCGCTGAACCATCGAACCTGCCTTAGAGGATGGAGCCCAGCAGGGCGTAGCCGGCATCAGTGCCTGACCAGGGCGGCGCGGCTCGTCCTCGCCCAGGCGACGGCGGATGTGCCAGCAACCCGTGAGGACGATGCCGAGATCCATGGGCGCTCACCTTGCAATGGCGCCGGGGCGGAGACATCGGTCTGGCGTCTGCTAGACTCCCGGGCCGATGAACGTCCTGTTCGAGCCCTTCACCCCGATCGGCTTCCCCGACCTGTTCACCCTGATGTGGGTTGGTGCGCTCGTGATCCTGGCTGGCAGCATCTTCGTGTACAGCGCCGCGCAGCGCCGATACCGCCGCTATCCGGCGATCCTGTCGCTCCACGAGTGGGTCTTCTGGGCGATGATCGTGACCTGGGGGATCGTGCCGCTGCTCGTCGTCATCCACGTGCCGCTGCTGATGCTGCTGCTGATCGTGCTGCCCGGGATGGCGGTTGCCGCCTGGGCCGCGTTCGTCAAGTTCCCGCCGATCATCGCCGACATGAACGACGAGATCCGCCGTCAGCGCTTCGTGCCGCCGCCGCGTCGCGAGACGCGTGAGCGGGCCAAGCCCACACCCGCTGGACGTCGCCGCCGCCACCGGTGAGCGCCGGCTCGGCGCGAGTCGGCTCGGCGCGAGTCGGGAGTGCCACCCCTGGTGGCATTACGACCATCGAGCGAGTGCTGGGAAGCCGCGAATGCCGTTTTGGCGGTCATTCCGCCACTCCTGGTGGCCGGACGACCATGGAAGTGGCCCAGAAGCGCGCCCTGCGGTGCTCCGGTCGTCATAACGCCACTCCTGGTGGCAGCGGCGCCAAGACGGACCCTGGAAGCAGCCTCGGTCGCCGCGCCAACCGAGTCGTCGGCAATCGTCACGAACATCACCAGCTTGTGGCGCTACGCGATCGCGGGCTGGCCCCTGACCTGGCCGATCAGCTCGGCCGCCAGACCGATGGCATCGGTCGTCAGCAAGGTGGGGTTGCGGAAGATGAAGCCGGTGAAGCCCGCCTCGAGATAGGGCTGGAGTCGCTCGACCGCCTCCGCGGGCGTGGCAGGCGTCTGCTGGGTGCGACGCTCCGGCGAGATACGCTCCAGCGCCGCTGCCCGCTCCTGCTCGTGCGCGATCAGCACCACCGGCGACATGATCGTGCGCTTGATGGTCGAGGGATCGCGGCCCTCGGCTTCGCAATGGCGGTCGAGCACCTCGCTGTAGTGCTTGAGCTCGTCGAGCGTGCCCCACCAGTTCGACATGTCCGCGTAGCGCGCCACCAGACGGAGGGTCCGGCGCTCCCCGCTGCCGCCCACCAGGATCTGCGGGCCACCCGGCTGGAGGGGGCGCGGGCGGTTCAGGGCGCGGTCGATGCGGTAGAAGCGCCCCTCGAAGCTCGGGCGCTCCTCCGTGAACATCAGCCTGCAGACGCGGAGTGCCTCGTCGAGCCGGTCAAGGCGCTCGCCAATCGAAGGAAATTCGAAGCCGTAGCCACGATGCTCCGACTCGTTCCAGGCCGCGCCCAGGCCCAGGATCGCGCGACCTCCCGAGATGAGGTCGAGGGTGGTGACTGCCTTGGCCAGCAGCGCCGGGTTGCGGTAGGTCACCCCGCTGACCATGGCGCCAAGCTTGACGCGGCTGGTGCGCGCGGCGAGGGCACCGAGGGTGGTGTAGGCCTCCAGCATCGGCTCTTCCTCCGGCCCGACCGGAGCTATCTGGTAGAAGTGGTCCATGGTCGTGACCATGTCGAAGCCGGCGGCCTCCGCCGCCTGGACGAGCTCGACGAGGTGGTCGAAGCGGGCCTCGTCGGCCACGCCGGGGTAGCTGAAGCTGGGCATGTGGTAGCCGAAGAAGGGGGTCGTGGAACTCATGGGGGAATAGTCGCGGATTGGGCGCGATCGTGTCGAATCACCAGCTGGTGGCGGTAAGAGTTGCCCGGTTCGGCCCGAATGCCACTCCTGGTGGCGTTACGACCATCGAGCGAGTGTGGACCCGCCGCAGAAGCCGGGTTCGGTGGTCAGGATGCCACTCCTGGTGGCCGAACGACCGAGGAGTGGGCCTGGGCGCGCCACCTTCCGCGGTTCGGTGGTCAGAATGCCACTCCTGGTGGCAGCAGGGCCCAAACGGGACGCTGGCAGCAGCCTCCGTCCGCGCCGCAGCAGCCGGGCGATGCCAGCGCGACCTCGCGCGGGCTCGAAGTGGGCGCAACCACGGGCTCGGCCGACATCGGCTTGGTGGCTTTGATGATGCCGCTGTGCATCCCGTCGGTTACGGAGTGAGCGCGTCTTCGGCCACGATGTCGCTGATCCCGATCCGCCCGCCCGGGCGCAGGGTCGTCTTGGTGATGAGCTGATCGAATGCTCGGGCAGCAAGGCCAGTGCATCCGCACGGCGCACCGCCACAGCTTG
>DASWIE010000026.1:0-3507 GCA_036397815.1 Candidatus Limnocylindria bacterium | reverse complement strand
AGGTCGGCGTAGTCGGCGAACCACTCGACCATCTGCGGGTTCGTCCACCCGCCGCGGTCCTGCAGGGCCTGCGGCAGGTCCCAGTGGTAGAGCGTCAGCATCGGTCTGATCTGACGTTCCAGCAGGCCGTCCACCAGCCGGTCGTAGAAGGCCAGGCCGGGCTCATTCGGCGCGCCAACGCCGACGGGGAGCACGCGCGGCCAGCTGACGCTGAACCGATAGGCGGAGACCCCCAGCCGGCTGAGGAGGTCCAGATCCTCGGAGAGGTGGTGATAGTGGTCGCTCGCCACGTCGCCGGTCTCCCCCTTGTCGACCCGACCCGGCTCGTGGCTGAAGGTGTCCCAGATGGACGGCCCGCGGCCATCCTCGTTGACGGCGCCCTCGATCTGGTAGGCCGAGGTTGCGACTCCCCAGGTGAAGCCCGCCGGGAAGCGAGCTGCCAGATCGGCGACCTCGGGCGCGGGGCGTGCGGGGAGGTCCATCAGGTCGGTCACGCTCCGGCGAAGTAGAGCCCGCGAGGCGGGCGGGTGTCAAGGGTGAATCACGGCCTCACCGCACCAGGGGGTCGTAGTCGCGTACCACGAAGACGCCGCGGCAGCGGTCGACCAGCTCCGGGACACAGGCCGCGGCGGCGGGGTCGTCGAAATGCCCCACGAAGACGAGCTGTCCAAGACGCAGGTTGGGTCCGCCCGGTTGGGCGCGAGACGGAAAGGGCTCCCCGGTCGGCGCGCTCAGCCGCAGCCCGTTCGCCTCCAGCTCGGCCTGACCGACGGTCTCGGCGGGCTGATAGGGCATCAGCACCCGCAGGGGGCAGTCGCGCTGCAGCCAGGCGATGGATGGATCGGCTCCCCCGTCGCTTCCCTGGCAGTCGCCGGCAAGCTCCGCATACCAGCCCACGACGTACACCTCGCGGTCGCCATAACGATCGGCCGGTGGCGGGCCCGAGATGACCTCCTCCACCGCGATACGCTGCAGGTCGGGGCGCACTCCTCCCAGCGAGCCGACAACCAGCATGAAGAAGACGAAGGCCCCGAGCGCCGCCACCACCGCCAGACCGATACGCGCCTCGCGGTTCACGAGCCCGTCGGCAGCGTCGCCCAGCGTTCGGCCAGGAGGCCGATCCCCCGCCGCCACAGGTCGGCCCGCGCCGGGTCATTCAGCCAGGTGGAGGCTCCGGAAGGATGCGGCAGGGCCAGGACCGATGCGCCCGGTGCCCGGTCCCACGACAGCTCGCGCCCGACCAGGTCGTCCAGGCGGGCAGCCGGTCTGAAGGCGTAGCGATGTGCCGTCCCCCCGACCAGCACGACGAGCCTCGGCGCGACGAGGCGCACCTCCTGGTCCAGGATCGGTCCCCAGCGCAGCAGCTCGGCGCGCGACGGCGGCGAGTCGACCGATGCGCCGGGTCGCCGCCCGGGGTAGCACTTCCCGACCGACGTGACGTACCAGCGCGCGCGGAACGCGTCGAGGTCGATCCCGGCGAGCGCCAGCCAGCCGGCGAGGCGGCGCCCCGCGTCATGCGCGAACGGGATCCCGGTCGCGCTCTCGCGCCAGCCGGGCGCCTGGCCGATCAGCATCGCCTGCTCCGACCCATCGCCCGACAGGACCGGCGCCGACCCGTCGTCGCAGGCCGGCATCTCGTCCTGCAGCACACGCAGAGGCGTTCCCGCCGCCGCGCGACGTGGTGCCGGCAGCGGCCACGGGCCGTCGTGCCGGACGCGCTTTGGTGCAGCGGAGCTGATGCTCAGCCTGCGGCTCCGCGAAGGTCGTCGGCGAGGCGAAGGTCGTCGGCGATCGCCAGGCGCAGCGCGCGCCGCACGCCGGAGGCGGATGGGCCGGCCGCAGACAGGGCATCGGTCAGCGCATCGCGCGCGGCGTAGAGCCGATCCAGCGGATCGCCCTCGGTCGGCGGCGCCGGCCCGCCCAGCTCCCGGGTGAACACCGCGTCCTGGGTGGCGATCGCCGCGGCCGCTGCCGGCACCTGCCCCGCCGCGTCGATCGCCTCGGCCAGCTCCTCGCGGGCAAGCTCCAGCCAGCGCAGGTAGCGCGCGAACTCCTCGTCCGAGGGGGGCAGCTCGTCCAGGCTGAAGGCGGCGCGCTGCCGGCCGTCGGGGCCAGGCCGTGCGGCGGCACGCTCGACCTCGTACCAGTTGTCGCCGACGAAGGTCGGCGCCTGCTCGCCGCGATCGCGGAGCCAGGCCGTGAACCACGCCACGCGACGAGGCATGGTGCTCGCCGCCTCCTCATCGGTCGCGGCGAAGACGGCGCAGCCCGGCAGCTCAGCGGCATAGGCGGCGCAGCCGTCCGAGCCGTCGACATCGGTCTCTACGAAGATCGCATGCGGCATGGTGCCCGCCATCAGGCCATCCTCAGGGGCGTCGGCGGCGGGGCGGCCGGCGCATGGTCCCGGCGGGGATGATGTTCGGCCGCGCGGCGGTCGAGAACACCTCCCGACGCTCGCGGCGTGGTCCGCCCCCGTCGAATTCGCCGCTCTCGGCCGCGGCCGCGTAGACCTCCGCCGGGATGCTGCCCGGCGCGGCGGCCAGCTCCTCGCGCAGCCGTCGGAGCTGGAGGATCTCATCACGCAGGGCGGCGGCGCGCTCGAACTCCAGGTTCCTGGCCGCCTCCTTCATCTGGGCTTCCAGGCTCGCCATCATTTTGGCCAGCTCCGCCGGCTCTTTGCCGGCGACCTGTAGCTCGGCGCGCTCCTCCGCGACGCGGCGCAGGCCCTCGTGGATGTCGCGGATCGCCTTGATGATCGTCTCCGGCACGATGCCGTGCTCCGCGTTGTAGGCGGCCTGCTTGGTGCGCCGCCGATCGGTCTCGTCGATGGCGGCCCGCATCGAGTCGGTCACCCGGTCGGCATACATGATCACGCGGCCACCGATGTTGCGCGCCGCGCGGCCAATGACCTGGATCAGCGACCCGCCGGAGCGCAGGAAGCCCTCCTTGTCGGCATCCAGGATGGCGACCAGCGTCACCTCGGGCAGGTCGAGGCCCTCGCGCAGCAGGTTGATGCCCACCAGCACGTCGTAGACGCCGAGCCGCAGGTCGCGCAGGATCTCGACCCGCTCAAGCGTGTCCACCTCGCTGTGCAGCCACTGGACCTTGATCCCGAGCTCGGCCAGGTAGTCGGCCAGGTCCTCCGCCATCTTCTTCGTCAGGGTGGTTACCAGCACCCGCTCGCCGCGGCCACCGGTGTCACGGATCTCGGCCAGCAGGTCGTCGATCTGCCCGCTGGTGGGGCGCACCGAGATCTGCGGGTCGACGACCCCGGTCGGCCGGATGAACTGCTCGGCGACGTTCTGCGCACGCTCGGTCTCGTATGGCCCGGGAGTGGCGCTCATGTAGACGACCTGGTTGAGGTGGTCCTCGAACTCCTCGAAGGTGAGCGGCCGGTTGTCCAGCGCCGACGGCAGCCGGAAGCCGAAGTCGACCAGGATCTCCTTGCGGGTCCGGTCGTTCTTGTACATGCCGTGCACCTGCGGGATCGTGATGTGGCTCTCGTCC
>DASWIE010000025.1:0-11160 GCA_036397815.1 Candidatus Limnocylindria bacterium | reverse complement strand
CATCGGACCGACCAGGACCGACTCGCCGCGATGCGCCTGCAGAGCATCGAGCGCTGCCTGCCAGCGCGCGTACAGCTCGTCAATCTCGCGTTCCATGGCCATCGTGAATCGAGCCTATAACTGAGCGGGTTTCGCTCGGGGTCCCACGCTCAGGACTACAGCGGATCGTGCCGGCTGCTTAAGAGTCACTTGCTCTGCCGTTGAGCTAGCCGCCCTTCGAAAGGATGCCACCCGTCCTAAGGTCGGGTCAACCAGCGGGCTACTGGGCGGGTTGGGCCGGGCCGCCGAGCGGCTCGGGCGCCTCGCCGTAGTGGTCGTCCAGGAAGGCACGGACCTGGCCGATGTCGGCGCTGTCGAGGTAGAGCAACCAGTTCCAGGAGGTCACCCCGATCGGGTGGCCGAAGTCCTGGCCGGTCCATGGCGAGAGGATCACCTTGAACTTCGCGCTGCGCACCTGCTGCTGCACGTAATCGGTGAGCGCCGCGACGCCATCCGCGTCGAGCTGGTTGGGCTGGTACCAGATCACGATGCCGCCATGCTCCAGGTTGTGGATCACCTGCGACTCGACGGCAGGGGCCGCGCCGGTGTAGACGCCCCATTCGGCGGTAGTCGTCCAGTGCTGGCCCGATGTTGCTGGCACCGAGCTGTAGGGCCCACCCACCGTGCCATTGGCGATGTGGCCGCCCCCGTCGTCGGCTATCCGCTGGCCGATCCGGGCCGCGGACCCGCCGCCGACGAAGAGCAGCACCACCACCAGCACGATGGCGCCCACCACCAGCACGCCTCCCACGATCAGGAGGCGTGGGTCGAGCGCGCTCGACGTGCCGGAGGGGCTGATCCGGCGGCTCATCGCCGTTTCGCTCGCGCGGGAACGACGCTGGATGCCGGAGGTCCGTCGCTTGGCCATTGGCGCGACAGGATAGCCGAGCAATCGGCCGAGCGCCGAAATGGCGGTCGGCGCGACGCTTGCTATATCCTCAGCGCCGTCGCGCGCTCGTGTGGCCGCGACGACCCGACGGAGGTGAGATGACGCAAGCCGGTGAACCGCGCCGCGGGGGCATCCTGGGGCTGACGCGCCAGCTGCTCGGTGGCGTGGTGCAGCTCGTCCGGCTCGAGGTGACGCATGGCCGCCAGGAGATTGGCCAGATGCTGGCAGAAACCCGCGGTGGGTTGATCATGATCGGGGTGGCGGTGGGTCTGCTCGTGGCGGCGCTCATCGCCGTAGTCGCGTTCGTGATTCTGGCGATCGCGGCCCTCACCGGCCTGCCGGGCTGGCTGGTGGCATTGCTCGTCTTCATCGTGCTGGCCGCGCTGGCTGCCTTGCTCGTGTACTGGGGCGTCCGTCGCATCCGGATCGGCCCGCCAGAGGAGACGATCGAATCGGTCAAGGAGGACGTGGCGTGGGCGAAACGCTTGCTGAGACGCGAGTAGAGGTGGAGGCGCAGCGCGCCGAGCTGCAGCGCACCGGCGAGCGGCTCGAGGCCCGCGTCCGCCACGCGATGGATATCAAGGGGCGGTTCCGGGAGAATCCCGCGCTCTTCATCGGGCTGGGGTTGGGGGCGGCCTTCCTGGTGGCTGGTGGGCCGCAACGGGTGGCGCGCTCCTTGCGCCGTCGCCTGCGGCCGAAAGCGGCCGAGCAGGCGTACGACGCTCTGCCCAAGGCGATGCAGGCGTGGGTCGACACCGTCGTCGGGGGGGTGGGGCCGCGAGCCGAGAAGGCCCGTGACGCCCTCGTCGAAGAGCTTCAGGGCTGGCGGCGCGACCAGTTCAAGAGCCGCAAGGCGCGCAGGGAGCTGGCGAAGGCCATGGTCGACGGCCCTCCGGGAGCATCGCGGACGGTGTGGAAGGCGGCCGAGGCCGCCCTCACCCTCGTCGCGGCGGCCGTTGCACGCAAGGCGATCGAGCGGTTCGTGACGGGCGGGCAGCCGGCCAAGTTCCCGGCCGCGAAGGGCGCCGTCCCACCGGCGCCGATCGACTCCCCGGGCGCACGCGAGTACTCCGGCTTCTCGACCCTGGGCCGCTCCGAGGTGGCGGGGGCCGGCAAGGGATCCGCCTCCCGAACCTGACGCTCGCCGCCACCATCGGTCCTCCGCTAGACTCGACGGCGAGCATCCGCCGAGGGCGCCGGGCGAGTGGCGGAACGGCAGACGCGCCGGCTTTAGGAGCCGGTGTCGCAAGACGTGCGAGTTCGAATCTCGCCTCGCCCACCACCCACCTACCAGGAGCTGCCGTGGTCACCGTCTCCACCCGACCAGAGCCGGGCTCGAAGGTGGTCCTCGAGATCGAGGTCCCGCCGGCCGAGGTCGACCGTGCCTTCGCCACCGCCTACCGGCACGTGGCAGAGCGCACCAAGCTGCCCGGCTTCCGGCCCGGCAAGGCGCCGCGCCACGTCATCGACCGCTTCGTGGGACGCGCCAGCGTGATCGCCGAGGCGATCGACCACCTGGTCAGCGACAGCTACGACCGCGCGCTCGACCAGTCGACGATCGTGCCCATCGACCAGCCGAAGGTCGACATCGACCCCGAGGCAGTGGCCGAAGGCTCCGCGGTCCGTTTCACCGCCACGGTGGCGGTGCGGCCGGAGGTGACACTGGGCGCCTACACCGACTATGCGTTCACGCTCGAGACGCCGCCAGTGACCGATGAGCAGGTGGAGCAGGTGATCACCGAGCTGCGCGAGGAGCAGGCCACGCTGCGGCCGGTCGACGGTCGCGGGGCGCAGGCGGGCGACGTCGCGGCGGTGAAGTTCGTTGGGACGATCGAGGGCGAGCCGTTCGAGGGTGGCTCGGCCGATCGGCTGCCGCTGGTCGTCGGCGAGGGACGGATGATGCCCGGCTGGGAGGACCAGCTGGTCGGCATGACGATCGACGAGACGAAGGGCTTCGAGATCACCTTCCCCGGCGACTACCGGGTGGAGGAGCTGCGTGGCAAGCAGGCGCATTTCGAGGTGACGCTGCTCGACCTGCGCGAGCGGCTGCTGCCGGAGCTCGACGACGAGCTGGCCAAGAGCGTGGGCGAGGTGTCGAGCCTGGTGGAGCTGCGCGCCGAGATTCGGGACGCGCTCGAGAAGCGTGCGGTGGACGAGGGGCGCCATACCTTCGCCGATCGGATCATCGACTTCGCCGCCACGAACGCGACCGTCGAGCTGCCCGAGGTGATGATCGCCAACGAGATCGAGATCATGCGCGACGAGCTGCGAAACCGGCTGGCGGCGCAGCGCATCGGGCTGGACAAGTACCTCGAGCTGGCCAAGCAGACGCCCGAGGAGCTCGCCACGGAGCTGCGTGAGCCGGCGTCGCGCCGTGTGAAGGTCCTGCTGGTCCTCTCCGCGATCGCCGAGAAGGAGGGGATCGACGCCACCGATGCCGAGATCGAGGCCGAGATCGCCGAGCAGCTGGCGCGCTACGGGAATGACGCCAAGCTCAACGAATACCTGACCTCGCGGCGGGGCCGCAGCTACCTGCGGATGACGCTGCGCAACCGTAAACTGGTCGACACGCTCATCGATCGCGCGCTCGGGACCGATGCAGCCGCCGGGGAGGCGGCGCCATCGGCCTCCGAGTCAGACGCCACCACGGAGTAGACGCATGCTGGTCCCGATGGTCATCGAGTCGAGCGCCCGCGGCGAGCGGGCATTCGACATCTACTCGCGCCTCCTCAAGGAGCGCATCATCTTCCTTGGCGACGCGATCGAGGATCACGTCGCCAACCTCGTGATCGCTCAACTGCTCTACCTGGAGTCGGAGGACTCCGAGAAGGACATCAGCCTCTACATCAACTCGCCGGGCGGCGTGGTGACCTCCGGCTTGGCCATCTACGACACGATGCAGTACCTGAAGGCCCCGGTCAGCACCATCTGCATCGGTCAGGCGGCCTCGATGGGCGCCATCCTGCTGGCCGCCGGTGCCACCGGCAAGCGCTACGGGCTGCCGAACAGCCGAATCATGATCCACCAGGGCACCTCCGGCTTCCGCGGCAACACCCCGGACGTGGAGATCCAGGTCAAGGAGGTGATGCACCTCACCGAGCGCCTGATGAGCATCCTGGCCGAGCACACCGGCCAGGAGCGGGACAAGGTGCGCCGTGACTCCGAGCGCGACTACTTCATGGGCGCGGAGGAGGCCAAGTCATATGGCCTGATCGACGAGGTCTTCGCCGGCAACACGGCGTCGCTCATCTCCCTGACGCAGGAGCGCGGCGGCACGGTGCCGACCGCCAAGGAAGCGGCCGCCGAGGACGCGAAGCCCAAGAAGTAGCTGCCGGATGACCGGCCACCTGTCGCGAAGCCGATAGGAAATGCGTCTGCGGGGGGCTTTCGCATCTGGGGCCGCGGCCGTATGGTTTGGGTCGAGGACGCTCCGTTGGAAAGGGCGTCAGGGGCAATTGAGAGGATGAACGAAAATGACTCAGGACAAGGATCCGATGGACACCGAGGGCCATAAGGTTCCCGAGAAGGGCGTCATTCCGCGCGACGACGACACCGAAGGCCACAAGTGGGCACGGAAGGGCGTCATCCCGCGGGACGACGACACCGAGGGCCATAAGGTCCCCGAGAAGGGTGTGAGCCCAGACGACGATGACACCCAGGGCCACAAGGTCCCCGAAAAGGGCTAATGACGACAGTCTGAACGCCGCGCTCGCCGCCCTGAAGGCGGTGGCGCGGCGTTCTGGCGTCGCCCGCAGCCTCCACCGCCAGGTGGAGGAGCGGCTCCTGCAGTCGATCGTCGATGCGACGGCCAGCCTCTTCGACGCCGAGGCAGCGTCGATCGCTCTCTTCGAACGGGATCCGGACCGGCTGGAGTATCGCGTCGCCTCCGGCGCACAGGGCGCCGGCGCCGTCGGCCTGACCGTCGACCCGTCGCAGGGGATCGCCGGATTCGTCTTCTCCACCGGACAGGCGGTCGCCCTGTCGGACGTCGCGGCCGATCCCCGCTTCGACCAGGAGGCCGCCAGGCGAACGGGATACGTCCCGCGCTCGATCGCCGCGGTCCCGCTGCTCGACGACGAGGGATCGATCGGCGTGCTGCAGGTGCTGGACAAGCGAGGCTTCGACAGCTTCTCGCTGCGCGACATGGAGCTGCTGGCCGTCTTCGCCGGCCAGGCGACGACGGCCATCACCGCGACGCGCGTGCAGCGCGGCACCGGCCGCATTCTCGCCGATGTCCTCTCGGGGCTGGCGGACGACGGCCTGACCACCGCGCAGGTGGAGGCGCTCGTCTCCGAGGCGACTCGTGGCCTCGACGATCATGCGGACACTCCGTTCTGGCATCTCGTCGACCACGTCGAAGCGTTGCGCCGCCTCGGAGAGCGCGACCTGACCCTCGTCGCCGATATCCTCAATGTCGTGGCCCGTCACGCGGAGCGAGCGCCAAGGCGACGGTGAGCCGTCTCGATCTGCCGGCCTGGTCCGAGCCGTTCACAGACATCGCGGGCCTCGCCCGCAGCATGCGCCTGCGCGGCATCTCCCGGGACTGGGCCTGGGGCGGATCGACGGGAGCCGGCGTGCGGGTCGGCATCATCGACAGCGGCCTCGAGGTCGACCATCCTCGCCTTCGTGGGCGGGTGGTCGAGAGCGTGGCCGTCGAGCTGGTCGACGGCGAGCCAAGGGTCGTGCCGGACGAGGGCGGCGACCTGTACGGCCACGCCACGGCCTGCGCCGGGATCATCCTGGGGCTCGCGCCGGAGGTCGAGCTGGTATCGGTCCGAGTCCTTGGCGCCAACCTGAGTGGCAAGGGCACGGCCTTTGCGGCCGGGCTGGAGTGGGCCATTGACCATGAGGTCGACGTCGTCAACCTGAGCCTGTCCTCGAAGAGCGAGGCGCTCTTCCCCGTCTTCCACGAGCTCGTGGACAAGGCGTACTTCCGTGGGGTGCCGCTTGTCAGCGCTGCGAACAACGTTCCGGCCGCCAGCTATCCGTCGCTCTTCTCGTCGGTCTTCTCGGTGGCCGCCCACGGCGAGGCCGATCCATGGCGCCTCTACTACAACCCCGCCCCGCCCGTCGAGTTCGGGGCGTGGGGCGTGGACGTGCCGATCGCCTGGAAGGGCGGCGGCTCGACCGTCGCCACGGGGAACAGCTTCGCCGCGCCACACGTGGCCGGGATGGTTGCGCTGATCCGCGCGAAGCACCCGGGCCTGACGCCGTTCGAGGTCAAGTCGATCCTCGCGGCCGTCGCCGACAACCCGAGGCGCCGCGCCGCGACCCGTTGAGCCGGGTCATGGGGCGGCCGGTTTTCGCAAAATGCGCATCCGCAGACCCTTGGCGGACGGCACGACGCTCATCTGAGGGGATTCGCGCTCGGCTCGAGCTCGATGCGGCAAGCGCATCGGTCAAAAAGCCGGGCAATACCTCGCTAGCGCTCTCCCGACGATCATCTGCGAAAAGTCGTGGAGAAGTCGGCGAGCAGCCGGCGTGGCGCCCGGGATCGCCAGGCGTCGGTCAACACCGCCTCGAGCAGGCCGACGTCGATCGCCGGCAGCCTGACTAGCACGGCGGGGTAGCCGTCGTAATGCGGCTCGGTGAAGAAGATCTCCCGATCGAGGCCGAGCAGGCTCTGCTTCTCCAGCTCGTTTGCGACCCTTACGGCGAGGACGTCGGGGTTGGCCACCCGCGGCCGCTTCGGGTGAACGCGTTCCATCCACGGCCACGCGAACGAGTTGCCGGCCACGACGAAGCTGAATCCGCCCGCCTCACTCGCCGCGGGCAGGGAGAGCGCGATACGACGCACGTCGTCTCGGGTGGCCATGCGCCCAAATGGTAGCCGCGGAGCCCGACAGTACTCTGCGTGCTGTAACCGTAGAATTTCGCAGCGCGCGGAGTCTGGCTAGGCACTGTCAGTACTGCCAGAGCGCCGCACGGCCGGAAACGCGTCGGTTGCAGCACTCTGGGTACTGAGCGCTACGGCGCCGGTGCCCATCCGGCGGGATCGGCCTGGCGCTCATGGTCGAGCAGCCAGCGCTTGACCCAGAGGTCCGGGCCCCAGCCGCGGATCGAGCCGTCCGCGTGAATGACCCGATGACATGGCACGATCGGAAAGAGCGGGCAGCGCGCCATCGCCCTGCCGACGGCGCGGGCCGCGCGCGGCGATCCGGCCATCGCCGCCACTTCCCCGTACGAGGCGGTCTCTCCGTACGGGATCTCCATCGCCGCCCGGCAGGCGGCGGCGTCGAAGGTGGCGACGCGCCGCAGGTCGAGCGGCACGTCGAACGTACGGAGGACGCCGCGGAAGTAGGCGTCGAGCTGGCCGAGCGGCTCGCCGAGTGACGCCTGGTCGGTGATGGGGCCGTACCGGCGAGCGGCCAGCTCGGCGAGGTGCGGCTCCGGCCCGTCGGAGCGGGTGATCAGCAGCAGGCCGGCATCGGTCCCGGACAGCCACAGGCGCCCGATCGGCGTTTCGAGGGAGGCGAACGACGGGAGGCGGTCCGGCATGGGGGCATGCTATCGGTGACCATCGGTCTATACGGGTGGGTTGGCACGCGCGTGCTATCCTCGCGCCGATGACCGGCAAGACGAAGGTCCCGTACCGCTGCTCATTCTGCGGGAAGAGCCAGGAGCAGGTCCGCAAGCTGATCGCGGGCCAGGGCGTCTACATCTGTGACGAGTGCATCAACCTCTGCCAGGAGATCATCGAGGAGGAGATGCTGGAGGCGCCGCGCCCGAAGAGCGCGCCCGCGCAGCTCCCGTCGCCCCGCAAGCTCAAGGAACGGCTCGACCAGTACGTGATCAGCCAGGAGCAGGCCAAGAAGGTCCTCTCGGTGGCGGTCTACAACCACTACAAGCGGGTGAATGCGGGGCAGGCGGTCGACGACGTCGAGCTGGGGAAGAGCAACGTCCTGCTCGTTGGCCCCACGGGCAGCGGCAAGACGCTCCTGGCCCAGACCCTGGCCAAGGTCCTGGACGTGCCGTTCTGCATCGCCGACGCGACGAGCCTGACCGAGGCCGGCTACGTCGGCGAGGACGTCGAGAACATCCTGCTGCGCCTCATCCAGGCGGCGGACTTCGACGTGCAGCGGGCCCAGCGCGGGATCATCTATATCGACGAGATCGACAAGATCGCCCGCAAGACCGATAACCCATCGATCACCCGCGACGTGTCCGGCGAGGGCGTCCAGCAGGCGCTCCTCAAGATTCTGGAGGGGACGGTCGCCAACGTGCCGCCGCAGGGCGGCCGCAAGCACCCGCACCAGGACTTCATCCAGATCGACACCACCAACGTGCTCTTCATCTGCGGCGGCGCGTTCGAGGGGCTGGAGAAGATCGTGGAGGAGAGGGTCGGCAAGCGGGGGATCGGCTTCGGCTCGCAGGCCCAGAAGAGCCGCGACGAGCGGCGCCGGCTGATGGACCAGCTGATGCCGGAAGACCTGCTGAAGTACGGCCTCATCCCGGAGTTCGTCGGCCGGCTGCCGGTGGTGGTGAGCCTCACCGCCCTGGCCATGGAGGACCTGGTCAAGGTCCTGACCGAGCCGAAGAACGCGGTCACCAAGCAGTTCGCCAAGTTCCTGCAGCTCGACAAGGTCGAGCTCGTCTTCACTCCCGAGGCGCTCGACGCCACCGCAAAGCTCGCCGTGAACCGCAAGACCGGGGCTCGCGCGCTGAGGACGATCGTCGAGGAGACGCTCCTCGACGTGATGTACGACATCCCGGAGCGGAGCGATGTGAAGAAGGTGGTCATCACCGCCGAGACGATCGAGCATGGGCAGCCGCCCATGCTGGTGACCGAGACCGACGAGCCCGAGCCTCGGCGCCGCACCGCCAAGGACCGCGAGCGCGAGCGAGCGATCGAGCGGGCCGAGGAGTCGGCCTAGGCCCCTGCTAGATCGCGCGGCCCTCGGCTCCATCAGCGGGGTCGGTCACCCCGTCGTCAGCGGCCTCTGGTTCCAACCGGTCGCCGCGCGACAGGTTCGAGGCGACGATGATCTGGCCGTTCGGCACGGTGTGGACGGTGCCGTCCGCGTCGCGCAGCGTCGTGCGGCGAAGGCTGAAGTCCTCGACCACGCCCTCGACGCCTGCGATCCGCACCACGTCCCCGGCGCTGTACTGGTTCTCCAGCACCACGAAGATCCCCGCCAGCCAATCGCGGATCAGCGTCTGTGCCCCGAAGCCGACCGCGATCCCCACCACGCCCAGACCCGCAACCGCGGGCCCGACGTCAATCTCCACCTCGCTGAGGACCATGAGCAGCGCGATCACCGCGATCACCGAGCCCGTGACGCGGACGGCCAGCCGCTCCAGCGTCCTCACCCGCCGCTCGGCCTCGAGCGCGGAGAGGGCTCCCTCCGCGGGTTCGGCGTGACGGCGCTGGAGGAGGTGCCGGACCGCGGCCCCAAAGGCGGTCCGCAGCAGCACGTAGGCGACGACCGCGCCGACGAGGATGGCTGCGATGCGCAGCGTGGTCTCCGCCCAGGGCTCGAGGTGCATCGGCGGCATGGTAGCAACCGAGGCGACTGGTACGACCGGTGCCGGAGAGTTGGTACTTCGGGTCGCTGCGAATCGGACGTGTGCGACCTAGGATGAGTCGACACGACGCCTGGCGGGCACGTCAGGGCGCGACGGAGAACTCTGAACCGAAATGACTGCCAACCCACGCCGCCCAGCCTTCCGACTGCCGTGGACCGATGACGCTCCCGCTGAGCCCGTCGAGACGACCACGACTGAGCCCACGCCGTCCGCCGAGGCTGCCTCCGACCCATCCGGCGAGGCTGCCACGAAGTCCGCTGCTCCGTCGAACGGCGAGGCTCCGCCGGCGGACGACGAGCCGAGCGGGGACGCGGACGAGCCCACTGCGGACGAGTTCCTGCACAGCCTCGTGGCCGCCATGCGCGGCGTGGCCGAGGAATCGCGCGACGCCAACCTGGCGGAGCTGCGCCGCAGCGTCGACGTCCGCATCGAGCAGCTGCGCGCCGCCGCCGCCGAGCGGGTCGAGGAGCTGCGCCGAGGCTCGGAGCTCGACATCGCCGCCACCGGCGACTGGGAGAAGGCGGAGATGGATCGCGTCAAGGCCGAAGCTGAGCGACGCGTGGCGGCGCAGCGCACCGAGCTCGAGCGACAGCTGGCCGACCACCGCGCCTCCAGCGACCGCGAGATCGACGCGACCCGCCGGCGCCTGGCCGACTACGAGGTCGAGCTGACAGCCTTCTTCACCCAGCTCTCCGAGATTCGCGACCCGGCCGCGTTCGTGGCCGCCGCCAAGCGCATGCCCCGCGCCCCCGAGCTGCTCCCGCCGCCACCTGCACCGCCCACGTCACCCGCCGCTCCCGCGCCGGCGACGCCTGCACCAGAGGTCGCCCCGGAGTCGGCGATGTCCGATCTGGCCGCCCAGCGAGCCAGCCTCTTCCCGTCGCCCGAGCCCGTCGCGGACGAATCGGCGAGCGGCGAGGCGACGGCGCCGGCTACTGCCCAGGCCGGAGTCGCCCAGCCCGAAGTCGCCCAGCCCGAAGTCGCCGGGACCGAGGTCGCCGGCACCGGGGTCCCCGGGACCGAGGATGCTGCCGCGCCGGAGGTCACCAACGCGCGCCTTGCTGAGCGCCTGGCCGAGCTTGACCAGCGCATCGCCCAGGAAGGGTCAAACGGTGAGTCCGCTGAGCCGATGCCGGCGCTCGCGACCGCCGCAGCTGAGCCAAGCACTGCCGCCGTCCCGGCCACTGCCGCACCGACTGCCGCTGCACAGACCGCGGCGGCACCGACCGCGGCCCCGGCCGCAACGGGCGAGGAGACGGACGGCGACCAGTCGACGCCGATCATGGTCAAGGGGCTCGGCAGCTTTGGCGCCATCACCTCCTTCAAGCAGGCCCTGGAGCGCGCGGACGGCATCCGTGGCGTGACGCTCTCACTCGGCCCCGGCGGGGAGTTCGTCTACCGCGCGAGCCACGCCCCCGGCTTCGACCTCGTCGGCGCCATCCGGGCCATCGAGGGCCAGGGCGCGGACATCGACGAGGCGGACGGGTCGCTGATGGTGACCATCAACCGAGGTCGCTGACCAGCTCCTTCGCCAGGTCTCGGGTCGGGTCCGTGCTAGACTGAGCGCGAGGCGCTGACCGTGAGGAGTACCCCTCCATCGGCCGCAAGAGAAGGTGGGTCACAGGCTGGAAGCCCACCCCGGCACGTGAGGGAGAAGGTCGCACGCGAGCCATCCGGGTCCGCCCGATAGCGCGGAGGTGAGGGCC
>DASWIE010000024.1:0-12258 GCA_036397815.1 Candidatus Limnocylindria bacterium | reverse complement strand
TGCTGCCTCCCGTAGGAGTCTGGGCCGTTCTCAGTCCCAGTCTGGCTGATCATCCTCTCAGACCAGCTACCGATCGTCGCCTTGGTGAGCCATTACCCCACCAACTAGCTAATCGGACGCAGGCCCCGCCGGAAGCGCCTTGCGGCTTTAGGCGGCGAACCGAATCGCCGACCACATGCGGTATTAGCCACCCTTTCGGGCAGTTATTCCCCACTTCCGGGCAGGTCACCTACGCGTTACTCAGCCGTCCGCCACTAGGTTCACCGAGCAAGCCCGATGAACCCCGTTCGACTTGCATGTCTCACGCACCCCGCCAGCGTTTGTCCTGAGCCAGGATCAAACTCTCCGAACAAAAAACAGTGGTCTTGCCCGAGGGCTCCACCACCGTTCACAGTTCAGACTTGATCCCGCTGACTCGTGTGGGTTCCTGTCACTCTTCAGCTGTTAAGGTCACGCACCGACTGGGTCGGTATCTTTCGATTTGAGGCCTCCGTTGGATCGGAACCCCGGCGTTCAAGCGGCGCGGCCTGGATCGGCCGCCGTTCTTGCGACGCCTGCCGGCTGATGCCGGCGCGATCACGGATGGTACCCGCGTTCTGGTTCAGAGTCAAGCACGCACACTGGGTTCGCAAGATCGCCATCGGCGATCGATGACCGCCGATCAGCCCTCTCCGACGTCATTTGATCGCCGGTTGGCGATGCGGCGGCGGCGCTGGACGCCCATCGGCGCGCATGGATCGCCCGTGGCGATATCCGTGAGCACGCGGATCAGGAGTGCTCCACCTGGCGGCGGCCCTGGAACGAGCGGATGAGCGTGACGTCGTCGGCATACTCGAGGTCGCCACCCACCGGCAGCCCGCGGGCGATGCGCGTCACCGCCGGCACGTGCGGCTCCAGCAGGTCGGCGAGGTACATGGCCGTGGCCTCGCCCTCGAGGTTCGGGTTGGTGGCCAGGATCACCTCCGTCACGCCGCCCGCGGCCACGCGGGCGATCAGCTCGCGGGCGCGAATCCGCTCGGGACCGATGCCGTCGATCGGGCTGATGGCTCCATGCAGGACGTGGTAGCGACCGCGAAATTCGCCGGTCCGCTCGATCGCCAGCACGTCGAGCGGCTCCTCCACCACGCAGATGCGGGCGGGGTCGCGACGGGCATCGGCGCAGATGGCGCAGGGGTCGACGCCGATGTCGGTGATGTTGCAGCAGGTCGAGCAGTAGGCGACCTGCTCCTTGACCGCGACCAGCGCGGCGGCGAGCGCCTGCGCCTCGTCGGCTGGGGCGCGCAGCACGTGGTACGCCAGACGCTGGGCGGTCTTGCGCCCGACGCCGGGGAGACGGCCTAACTCGTCGATCAGCCGCGCCACCGGCGCGATGAGGCCACTCACCCCTGGCGGATCTGGGGCGGTACGGAGGGGCCGGGAAACCCGGGCATGCCGAGCGATGCGATGGACGCCATCCGCTCGCGCTCGAGCTCCTTGCTGCGCGAGATCGCGTCGTTGACGGCGGTCAGCACCAGGTCCTGGAGCATCTCGACCTCGGCCGGGTCGACGGCGCTCGGGTCGATCTCGAGGGCGCGGATCTCCCCGGCGCCGGAGATGACGACCCGCACCGCGCCGCCACCGGCGGTCGCCTCCAGGGTCGCCTCGTGCAGCTCCTCCTGGGCCTGCGCCATCTGGGCCTGCATCTGCTGCGCCATCTTCGCGATCTGGGCGATGTTCACTGCTTGCTTCTCCATCGTTCGTGGGCCGTGCGGGTTGGTCGTGTCAGGGACGAGAGATCAGGAACGGACCTCCGGGACGTCGAGCAGCTCGCCGCCGGTGATGCGCAGCACGCCCTCGAGCAGGGAGCGCGCCTCAGGATCGGTTGGGTCCGGAGCGACCGCCTGCTCCACGGTCAGCGGCTCCAGCTCCACGTTGGTGGCAACGCAGTCGATCGCCCAGCTGCCGCCGAGGACGCTGCCGAGGAGCAGCTCGATGGCGCCGGCACGGGTGGTCGCCTTCTCCCGCATGAAGCCGCGCTCCTCGGGGAAGGCCAGTGTCAGGCGCGCGCCATTGACCGCGATGGGCCGGCATTCGCGCAGGAGTGGCTTGATGGCGGGCGGCGCGTGTTCGATGACGTCTGCCCAGCGCGCCCGAAGGGCGGCGACCTCCGGGCGGGCGCCAGATCCATCCGCGGTCGCGGACGGTGCGGCCTCGACGGTGGGCTTCTCGGGTGGGGCGGGAGCCGGCTCGACGGGCGCGGCTTGGGCGGGCGCGGCTGCGACGCGCGTGGGCGCTGCGCGCTCCGGCGCCGGCGCGGGTGCCGGTGGCTGGACGGCGAGCGCGGGCGCCGCAACCGCAACGCCGGGTGACGGCTCGACCGCCAGCAGCTCCATCGCCAGTCGTGCGCGGCCCTCGCGAGCGCCCGCGCCGGCCGCCTCGGCCAGGGTGCGGAGGATGTGCGCCAGACGCCGCGCCAGCGGCGGGTCGGCGGCCGATGCGAGCAGCAGGCGACGCGCCTCGGCCTCGGCCTGGGCCGCCACCTGGGCCATGTCACGGCCACGATCGGCGAGCGACTGGATCCGATCCAGGGCAGCCGGCGCGTCGCCGCCCAGGTAGGCCTGCAGCAGGTCGGCGACTGTCTCGTCCTCGGCGAGGCCGACCGCCTCGCGGACTGCCTCCACGGTGACGCGGTCGCCGGCGAAGGCGAGCACCTGGTCGAGCAGCGACTCGGCGTCGCGCATGCTGCCATCGGCCAGGCGCGCGATCAGCGCCAGGGCTTCCGCCTCCGCCTCCGCGCCCTCGGCGCTGACGATGCGGGTCAGCTTGCCGGCGATCGCATCGGTCGTCAGACGCCGGAAGTCGAAACGCTGGGTGCGGCTGATGATGGTGGCCGGCACCTTGTGGGTATCGGTCGTGGCAAGCACGAACACGACGTGGTCTGGCGGCTCTTCGACCAGCTTCAGCAGCGCGTTGAAGGCGTGCGTACTGAGCATGTGGACCTCGTCGATGATGTATACCCGACGCCGCAGCTCGGAGGGGGCCGTGAGCGCCCGCATCACCAGGTCGCGCGCGTCCTCCACCAGGCCATGGCTCGCGGCGTCGATCTCGATGACGTCCATGGCCCGCCCCTCGCGGACCGAGACGCAGGCGGGACACGCGTCGCACGGCTCCCCGTCCTCGCCGCGGTTGGTGCAGTTGATCGCCTTGGCCAGGATCCGCGCCGTGGAGGTCTTGCCGGTCCCACGCGGCCCCACGAAGAGGTAGGCGTGCGCCGTCCGGTCGGCCACCACTCCCCGCCGTAGGGTGGCCACGATCGCGTCCTGGCCGAGCACCTCGCTGAATCGCTGGGCGCGCCAGCGGCGGTAGAGGGCGCGACGCGGGTCGCTCTCGGCGTCGACGTCGACGTCGGGCGTCTTTGGTTCAGCGGTCAGGGGCGTCGACATGGCTTCCTTACCGTACACCGATCGCGCCGCGCGGATCAGGCGTGCCGTGGTCGTGTGCAGCGTTCGCCCGCAGGTCGGCCGTCCGGTTTCCGCAAATGCGCGCCCGTGGAGCCTTGGCGCCTGGTTCGGGCCTTGGACCGCCCGCCAGCCGACCCGATCGATGGCGGCTGAGCACGAAGTCCGCGCCAACGCGGCTGCCAGGCCGGCAAACGGGTCGCTAATGCTCACCTGACGCGCTTCTGCCAGAAATGCCAGGTGCTCATCGGCAGCGTAAGTTGGCCGTGCACCCGGCGTCGAACGAGAGCCCTCACACACACGATGATCGTCCGGCTCCGGCCAGGTCGCCCCACGGCACCCGAAGGCGTTCGCTTACCGCTGCTTCCTTCCGGACCTGACGGGGTTCGCGGACCTTCGCTGCGTGGGACCCGACCCTCAACGTCGGTCGATCTCGTGGGAGGCGGAGGCTCGTCGGCCTCGACCGGGGATTCAGTCCCGCTGTAGCGGATTGCGGGTGCAGGGCACCGCTAGTTCCCCACCTAGCACGGCCGCGGCGATAGTAGACGGCGACCCCGGGCCGGTCAATCGGCGTTGGGCGGTGGCTGGCGGAGAGGGGGGGATTCGAACCCCCGACGGGTTGCCCCGAACCGCATTTCCAATGCGGCGCCATAGGCCTCTAGGCGACCTCTCCGCGGACGCGGCACCCGCGAACCGTGGGGTGGGAGGGGCTTGGCTCAGGTGGCGGAGAGGGTGGGATTCGAACCCACGGTGCTCATCGCACACCGCTTTTCGAGAGCGGCACCTTAAACCACTCGGACACCTCTCCGCGGCCGAGTCTAGCAGAGGGTGGACCGACGATCGGAGGGCGCTCAGGCGGTGGCCGGCGCCTCGGATTCGAGCCGGCGCGCCTCGGCCTCGCGGACCCCGGAGATGACCGATAGCTGATGTGGCAGCGCAGTGTCGCGCGCCAGCTGCACCACGCTGCCGGCCGCCCCCCGCCGCTCATCCGGCACAGCGTAGACCAGCCCGCCGACCTTTGCCTCGACCAGGGCCCCGACACACATCGGGCAGGGCTCGTGGGTGGTGAAGATCGTGACCTCGGTGAGGCGCCGCGAGTCGAGCTTGCGGGCTGTCGCCTGAAGGCAGAGGAGCACGGCATGGGCCGTCGGGTCACGCTGGAGGAGCATGCGATCGTGATCGCGGGCGATCATGGCGTCGTCAAGGACGGCGACCGCGCCCACCGGCCACTCGCCCTCTTCCCCACCGCGGCGGGCCTCGGCGATCGCCTCGGCCATGTACAGCTCGTAGTTCATCCGTCCTCGCCAAACGGCAACGCCACGCGGCCACGGATTCAGTGGACGCGGGTCGGCGACCCTCGCCCGAGTCTAGCAGAGCACCGGCACGCATCCTGCTCTATCCTCCGGGCACGGAACGCCACGATGAACGCGCCCGCACGAGACGAGCAGAACCATGGCCAGCCACCATCGCCTGACGCGCTTTGCTCCCCTCCTGCTGGGCGCCGTCTTTGGGCTCGCCCTCTGGGCTCCGATCCCAACCGGACCGAATGCCGCGCGGGCCGACGTGATGGCGCAGGTGGAGCAGCGCTTCCCGGGCTGGCGGATCGCCCGAGCAAGCTCCTCATGGGAGGGCGCCTGGACGGTGGTGGTCAGCTGCGGGACGCGCCAGGTCGGCTTCCAGCTCGTCCCCGGGCACGGCCTGCCCCCGGGCGACGCGTGGCTGCATCCGGAGGATCGCTTTTCGCACGCCCGCCTGGCGGCCACCTCGGACGACGTGACCTACCTGGTCTGGTATCGCGACGCGAAGCACGCGCGATCGACGGGCTGCCGGACCCAGGTGGCGCGGCCGCAGGCCGAGCTCAGGGAGCTTGTCGACTGAGACGGCACGGAGCCCGGCCAATCTGGCCGGGCTCCGGTTCGAACGACGACTGGGCGTTGTCGAAAGTTCAGGCGGTCGCGGCCTCGCTAGAGCCCATCATGCTGATCGCCAGCAGGATGATGCCGGAGACCAGGTGCAGCCAGATGTCGTAGCCGCCCAGGGGTACCAGGCCGAATCCGTCGGCGCTGATGAAGCCCAGGATGCCGAGCACCACCAGGATGGCTCCAACCGTGCGGTTGATGTTCGTTGCCATGGCGGTGTTCATCAGGCCGTACAGGAGCGCGGCGCCGAAGACGAGATGGACGATGTTGTGAAGGGTGTTGACGTCGAACAGCCCGAATAGCGGGCTGGCCATGACGAAGCCGGCCACCCCCGCCGCCAGGTAGACGACGCCGATGACGGCCGCTACGGTGCGGTTGAGACCCATGGGCGAACCTCCCTCTATTCGATTCCGCGGCGCTGTGCCCCGTGCCGCGGAACATGTCTAGCACAGGTGCGCAAGTCCGCGTCGAGCTGGCGGACCACCGGTAGGATTGGCGCGAGATCGCTTGCGCACGGGAGGAACACGAGCCATCGACCGTCAGTCGGGCTGGTCGCGACTCGACTCGGCGGCGCTGGCACTCGTCACCGCCGGCGCGGCGCTCATCCGCCTGGCCGGCCTGAGCCGGCCGATCGGCTTCGTCTTCGACGAGATCTTCTACGCGCAGAACGCGTGTCGCTACGTGCTCGGGACCGCGGAATGCGGCGTCGAGGGGCTGGTCAGCCGCGCGCATCCGCCGCTCGGCAACTGGATGATCGGTGCCGGCATCAAGGCCTTCGGCTACGACGAGTTCGGCTGGCGGGTTGCAGCCGCCCTGGCAGGCACGCTGACGGTCGCGCTGCTCTACGTCCTCGTTCGGCGACTGCTGGAGGGCGCCGTGACGGAGTCCATGATGCCGCGCACGGCCGCGATCATCGGCTCGTTCGTCGCCGCCGCCCTGCTGGCCGGCGACTTCCTGCACCTCGTCCAGTCGCGGATTGCCATGCTCGACGCCTTCGTGACCCTCTTCGTGGTGGCGGCCGTCCTCTTCGCGGTCCTGGACCGCGACCGGTACCGAAGCCCGCCGTGGGATCGCTCCCCCGCCGGCTGGCTGTCACGACTCGCGCTGGGCCGCCCATGGCGGCTGCTGGCCGGCGCCAGCCTGGGCGCGGCGGTGGCGGTCAAGTGGTCCGGCGGCTACATCGGCCTCGGGGTCATCCCGCTGATCCTGGCCTGGGAGGTAGCCTCCCGGCGACGAGATCAGCACGACCCGGATGCACCGCGACGCTCCTGGGGCGCCGCGCTGCGACGGACCGCCGTCGAGGAGGGACCGCGCAGCCTCGTCCTGCTGGTGGCCGTGCCGATATTGGTGTACCTGGCCGCCTACATCGGTCGTATGCCAGGCGAGGTGGTGGGGCTGCCCTGGCAGGAGGGCACCTTCTGGCGAGGCATCTGGGAGCACCAGTTCGCGATGCTCCGCTTCCACACCACGCTGCTGGGCAACCACCCGTACGAGTCGCCACCCTGGTCGTGGCTGCTCCTGAAGCGCCCGGTCGCCTACTTCTTCACCGATGAGGGTGGGACGTACCGCGAGATCCTGGCTATTGGCAATCCGTTGGCCTGGGGCGGCGGCCTGCTGGCCCTGGTCGGATGCGTCGTCACCTGGACGCGGGCGGGGTGGAGGCTCCGTCGCCCGGAGGCGGTGCTGGTCGTCGCCGTGCTGGCGACCTGGCTGCCGTGGCTGATCCTCTCCGGGTCGCGCAGCCAGGTCTTCCTGTGGTACATCCTGCCCTCGCTCCCCTTCCTGTATGCGGCGCTGGGGATCATGGCGGCGCGCGCCTGGCGCGTCGTGGTCGGGCGCGTGGCGGTCGCCGCATATGCGGCGGCCACCCTCGTACTCTTCCTCTTCTTCTTCCCCGTGCTGACCGCGCTGCCGCTCGAGCCGGGTGCCTGGCGCACCCGCATCTGGCTGACGGACTGCGAGCGGCCCGGCGACGCCCCAACGCTCACGCTGCCGGAAGACGAGATCAACAGCGGCCCTCCGCCGGAGGGCTGGTGCTGGATCTGAACGAGGGCTGGTCGCTATCCTGCCGATGATGCGCAACCCGCCGGCGCCCGTTCTGCTGACAGGAGCCGGCGTCGCCGGTCACGAGGTTGGCCGTTGACCGACTCACCGCCGCACGACGACGCGCTCCTGGCGCAACGGATCCGGTCCGGCGACCGCTCCGCGCTGGGCGAGCTGTACGACCGGTACGCCTCGCTGGCGCTGGCCACCGCCCTGCGCGTCGTGGCCGACCGGCAGCTGGCGGAGGACCTCGTGCACGATGCGTTCGTCGCGACCTGGCAGAAGATCGACCGATTCGATCCCGCCCGCGGCAACATGCGCGCCTGGCTCCTGACGATCGTCCGCAACCGGGCCCTGGATCAGGTGCGCGGGGGGCGGGCCAGCATCGAGGTCGGCGCGGCCGACGAGCAGGCCCTGCTGCGGACCAGCGCCAATCCCACCTGGGAGGCGGCCATCGCCCGCCGCTCGACGGCCGAGCTGCGGTCAGCGCTTGACGAGCTGCCGACCGAGCAGCGCGAAGCGATCGAGCTGGCCTACTTCGGCGGGCGGACCTATCGCGAGATCGCGGTCCTCACCGGCGTGCCGCTGGGCACGGCCAATGGACGGCTGCGCCTGGCTCTGGCCAAGCTGCGGGATGCCCTGCGCATGACCGATGCGGCGCCATCCGGCGCCGGCGAGCGTCTGGGCGCTGACGAGGCCGGCCAATGACCGATGAGCTCCGGGCCATGGACCACGCCGCCGTCGACGAGCTCGGGGCCGCCTACGCGCTCGACGCGCTGGAGCCCGATGAGGCGCGCGCGGTCCGCGACCATCTCGCGACCTGCACCCAGCCCCACGCCGAGCTGCGTGCCCTCATCGGTGCCGACCAGGTGCTGGCCGTGACCCTCGAGCCGGTGGAGCCCAGCCCGGCTCTGCGCGAGCGGGTGATGGCCAGCATCGAGCGCGCGGCCCAGGAGCAGGCCCCGGTTGCGCAGCGTCCGGGCGCCGCGGAGCCGCGTCAGCGGGGCGGCTGGCTGGACTGGCTCTCGCCACGCGTGGCACGCCCGCTGGCGGTCGCCGCGGTGGTGGCCCTGGTGGCGGTCGGCGCGTGGGGCGTCACGCTCCAGTCGCAGCTGGCCGAGCGCGACCGGGCGCTGCGGGCAGTGGCCGACGCGATCGCCGAGGGCGAGACCGCCTTCAGGGTGGAGGGCACCGCCGGCCGTGGCTACGTGGTCGACACGCCCGGCAGCGGCGCCGCCCTGGTGGTCGCCGACCTTGCCGCCCTGCCGGCCGACCGGATCTACGAGCTATGGCTTCTCGACGCGGCCGGCACTCCCGTGGCGGTTGGCACGTTCACGCCGGCGGACGGCGAGGTGGCCGTGGTCGAGCTGGAGCGCGACCTGGCCGGCTACACCACCTTCGCGGTGACGGTGGAGGCGTCGCGCGTCGACGCGCCGACCGGCGACATCGTCATGGCCGCGCCGCTCGCGCCGAGCTGAGCCGCTACTCCTCGCCGCCCTCCGGCTTCTCCCCGAGCCCGCGCCGTAGCAGCGCGCCCACCAGCCAGCTCGCCACCTTGCGCCGCGGCGCCAGCGCGATCACCTGGTGCTTGGCGCCCCAGCCGGCGACCACCTGCTTGGCCTCGGGGAGCGCCAGGACCTGGTCGAGAGTCGCCTCCTCGGGCGCGCCGGCCACCACCGGTCGCAGGTTCGCGATCAGCTCATCGATCGCTTCGTCGGGCACGGGCTGGTACGGCTCATCGGCCATCGGACGAGTGTAGTCTCGGGGTCATGATGGTGACCCTGACGACCACCGGCCGCAAGACGGAAAGACCTCGCGAGGTCCGGCTCTACGCCTGGGAGGACGGCGACCGGCTAGTGATCGTCGGGTCGAGGGGCGGCTCGGCCAAGGACCCCGCCTGGGCCCACAACCTGCGCGCCGAGCCGCGCGCCACCGTGCGACGCGGCAAGCAGTCCGACCTGATGCGCGCCCACGAGGTGACGGGCGGCGACGAGCGTGAACGGCTCTGGCAGCTCGTCACGGCGGCTTTCCCGCTGTACAAGTCCTACCAGCGCCGGACCGCGCGCACGCTCCCGCTCTTCGTCCTTGAGCGGGTGGCCGGCGACTAGCGCGCCGCGGCGATGGCCTGCAGCCCGACGCGGTCGAGCTCCGCCCGCGCCAGGCGCTCGTGGCGGCCGGCGACCCAATCCCCGAATGGATCCGGTGTGAACTCGAGCAGCTCGTCGTACTCCAGCCGATGCAGGGCACGCGAGGCAAGGATCCGCTCGAGCTCAGCCTCCGGGATGGGACGTGAGGTTGCGTACCGGCGACGACGGATGACCCGCGCGCCGGCGTTCAGGCGACGCCACGCGGCGATCCGCCACGGCAGGTAGCGATTCAGCCAGGGCACGATCGCGGCCGCTACGAGGAGCAGCCCGAGCATGGCGGCGACGATGATGAGCAGTCGCTCGAGGTCCACGCCGAAGCGGATCATCGGATCGGCGGCCGCCGAGAAGCCGGTGCGGACGCCGTTCGCCGCACCCTCGCCCACCAGCGGGATCCCCTGCAGCGTGCTGCCCAGCTGCTGCCCGATGCCCCGCAGCCCCGTCCCGCTGTCGGTGATGAAGCGGCCCGCGCCCGCCAGCTGGGCGAGGAAGGCATACAGGCTGATCCCGATCGAGGTCCAGAACGCCACCCAGGTGAGGGTGGCGACGTCGGCGACTATCTGCCGGATCCGCGCCCCCGGGCGCTCGCTCCACAGGTGCATCGTTCCCTCCACGCTCGAAGCCATGTCGCTCGAGATGCCACCATGATCGCGATCGGGGCAAGTGAGCGATGGAAGGCATGATGCGAAAGGGAGGGCGGGACCGATGAGGCGACTCCCGCCTCATAGCAATGACGTTACTGCTACGCGACTCGTGGCAGGGTTGCGGCGGGCTCGAGACGCGAGCGCCACGTTCGCGACGTCGCTGCGGAGGGGCAGGGCCCTGGCATCGAGTCGCTTACCAGTAACCAGGTTGCTGGGAGACGACAAGGGCCTGGAACTGTCGTCCCGGCGTCGAATCGCGCCTCGAGATGTGGCGTGCCCGAGAGGACTCGAACCTCCGACCTTCAGGTCCGCAACCTGACGCTCTATCCACTGAGCTACGGGCACGCGCGATGACGCCGCTGGGCCAATCTGGCGGAGAGGGAGGGATTCGAACCCTCGGAAGAGGAAACCCCCTTCAACGGTTTAGCAAACCGCCGCACTAGGCCACTATGCGACCTCTCCCAGGCCGGCGCCGATGATAGCATGGGGTCCCCGGAGCGACGTGCCCGCCGCCTGGCTCGCCCGCCCCGCAAACGACCCTATCGAGCAGAGCGAGCGACCCCGTGCAGCGCCTCCCCGTCATCGGCCAGACCTTCACCCACTCCGCCTTCGAGGCAGTACAACGCGCCGCGATCGAGGCGGCGCAGCTGCCGCTCGCGATCGAGCGCTGGGACCGAAAGCCGCACCAGGTGCCGGACGCGATCGCCGAGCTGCACAACGAGGCATTCGCCGGGGCGCTCATCGTCGCGCCGCACAAGGAGCGGGCGGCCGCCCTCGTCAGCGCGCTCTCCGACGACGCGCACCTCACCGGCGCCGTCAACCTGATCCGTCGCGACGGGCTGCGCCTGCGCGGCCACAACACGGACGTCGACGGCGTGCGCGCCGGCCTGATGGCCATCCTGCCGCGGGCCCAGGCGCAGTGGCCGCGCAACGCGGTGGTGCTGGGCGCCGGCGGCGGGGCACGGGCCGTGGTGGCGGTCCTGCTCGGCGCCGGATTCCAGCGCGTCTCCCTCTTCAACCGGCATCTCCATCGGGCAGAGGCGGTCGTCGCCCATTTCGCGCGCGCCGCGCGCCACATGGAGCTGCGGGCTCGCCCATGGCACGAGACCATCCTGGAGGCAGAGCTGGCGAAGGCGCAGCTGCTGGTCAACGCCAGCGGCATCGGCGTCGAGGGGAGCTCCAGCCCGATCCCTGTCGAGCTTCTGCCTGAGGATCTCTACGTGCTCGACCTCGTCCTGAACCACGCCGTCACCCCGCTGATGGCCGAGGCCAAGGCACGCGGTGGGACGGTGGCCAACGGGCAGGGCTCGTTCCTCGCCTCGTCCGCCGCGACGTTCCTGCTGCTCACCGGCCAGGAACCGCCACCTGAGGTGATGCGCACCGCGCTGGCCGACGAGCTGGGGCTCCCCGAGGAGGGGATCGCCGTCGTCGGCGACTGACGCCGGCCCATCATGTTCTACACGTCAGGCTGGGTGCACGTCATCTGCGGCTGCATGTTCTGCGGCAAGACCGATGAGATGCTCCGCCTGCTGCGCCGCTTCTCGATCGCCGGCCGGCGGGTGATCCTGATCAAGCCGCGGTTGGACACGCGGACCGATGCGCTGACCGTCGTCTCCCGCTCGGGCGCCCAGCACACGGCGCTGACGGTGGAGGACTCGGGTGGGATCGAGAAGCTGTCGGGCGAGGCCGATATCGTGGCCATCGAGGAGGGGCAGTTCTTCGACGAGCGGCTGCCTGACGTCGTCGAGCGGCTGGCCGATGCCGGCAAGCAGGTGCTGGTGACCGGCCTCGACACCGACTTCCGCGGCATCCCGTTCGGCCCGATGCCGCGGCTCATGGCGCTCGCCGACCAGGTCACCAAGCTGACCGCCATCTGCGTCGTGTGCGGCGAGCCTGCGACCCGCACCCAGCGGCTGATCGACGGCCAGCCGGTGCCGGCGGACTCGCCGCTGATCATGATCGGCGGCCTGGGCGACGAGACCTACGAGGCTCGCTGCCGGCTGCACCACGAGGTCCCGGTCGCTGGCGCGTGATCGAGCGGCCAGCCGCGGAGGCGGGCGCGGGAGCTAGT
>DASWIE010000023.1:0-4470 GCA_036397815.1 Candidatus Limnocylindria bacterium | reverse complement strand
CCGCCGCCCTCGTACAGCCGCCGGACCAGGTGGCCCGGTCCCTTCGGCGCCACCATCCCGACGTCGACGCCGCCCGGCGGGTCGATCTCGCCGAAGTGGATGTTGAAGCCGTGGGCGAACATGAGGAGCGCCCCCTCGCGGAGGTTCGGCTCGATCTCGGCGCGATAGACCGCTGGGGCCGCCGTGTCGGGCACGAGCACCATCACCACGTTCGCCTCGGCGGTCGCCGAGGCCGCATCGGTCACCCGTAGGCCAGCCTCGCGGGCGCGGGCGGCGGATCTCGAGTCCGGGCGCAGCCCGACCACGACGCTGACTCCCGAGTCCGCGAGGTTCCGCGCGTGAGCCTCGCCTTGGCTGCCGTAGCCGATGACGGCCACCGTCTGTCCATCGAGCGCCGCGCCGTCGATATCGGCGTCGTAGATGAGCTTGGTCATGCCTGGGTCGCTCCGTTCTGGCTGGTGGGTGCTTCCGGTTCTGTGGGGTCCGCGGCCATGGCCACGGCGCCGGCCCGGACGAGGCTGCGCAGACCGTTGGCGCGCAGGGCGTCGAGGGCGTGATCGATCGTGTCGGGGGAGGCCGTGAGCCGCGCGCGCCACAGGTCCGGACCCCTGGACAGGGTCTCGCCGCCCGCGGAGGCGAGGACGCGCTCCAGCGTGCGCTCCTGCGCGGGAGTTCGCGGCGGATCGAGCTCGACGAGCACGAGCTCCAGCTCGATGCGCGGCAGGCTGGTGAGATCCGTGACCTCGAGGACGTCGATGAGCCGCTCGAGCTGGGCTAGGACCTGGCGCAGGTGCCCGTCGTCGCCGCGGATGGCGATCGTCATCCTCGATCGGCCGGGCTGGTCGGTGGTCCCGACCGTCAGCGACTCGATGTTGAAGCTCCGCGCGCGGAGAAGCCCCGAGACGCGGTTCAGCGTGCCCGGGCGATCGACCACCAGGGCGCTCACGACGTGCCGGCGGTGGAGCGCATCGGCCTCGCCGGCGGGAAGGGTCTGGCGCGCCGCGGCGCCCGTGGCGCTCACTCGGACGCGCCTTCCACCATGTCGGAGAGCCCCTTGCCGGGCAGCATCATCGGGTAGACGTTCTGCGCCTCGTCGAGCTGGAAGTCGATGAGCGCCGGCCCGGGCGCGGCGCGCGCCTGGGCGATGACGCCCGCCACCTCGTCCGGTCGCGTGGCGCGCCAGGCTGGGATGCCGTAGGCCTCGCACAGCCGGACGAGGTCCGGGCCGAGCAGCTCGGCGGAGTGATAGTTCTCGTCGTAGATGATCTCCTGCCACTGCCGGATCATCCCCAGCCGCCGGTTGTTGAGCACGGCGATGCGCACCGGGATCTGGTCCTGGACCAGGGTCGCCAGCTCCTGCATCGTCATCTGGAACCCGCCGTCGCCGGCGATGGCCCACACCTCGCGCTCGGGCACGCCCAGGGCGGCGCCCATGGCCGCCGGGACGCTGTAGCCCATGGTGCCCAGGCCGCCGCTCGAGAGGTGGCGGTACGGGTGGCGGAAGCCGTAGTAGCGCGCCGCCCACATCTGGTTCTGGCCGACGTCGCTCACCAGGATCGCCTCGTGATCGGTCGCCACGCCGATCTGGTCCACCACGTAGTCGGCCGACAGCCGGCCCTGGCGCCACAGGCCGGAGCCGTGCCACGAGCGGGTCTCGCTCACCTGGCGCCACGTCGCCAGCTGCGCCAGCCACTCGGCGCGGGGCTCGCTCTGCGGCAGGCGGCGGAGGAGCGCGGCGAGCAGGTCGGCCGCATCGGCGACGATGCCGAGGTCGGTCCTGACGTTCTTGCCGATCTCGGACCGATCCACGTCGACGTGGACGATCCGCGCGTTCGGCGCGAAGGTGCTCGTCTTGCCGGTGATGCGATCGTCGTATCGGCAGCCGATGCCGATGAGCAGGTCGCACTGCTGGATCGCCTTGTTCGCGTGCATCCAGCCGTGCATGCCGGCGTAGCCGGCGCTGAGCCTGTGCGTCTCGTCGATGTTGCCGATGCCGAGCAGCGTGTGGGCGACCGGGATCTCGGCGCGCTCCGCGACCTCGAGCAGCAGGTCGGTCGCGCCGGCGATCTGGACGCCGTGGCCGCTGAGGATGAGCGGCCGCTGCGCCCGAGAGATCAGCTCGGCCAGGTCATCGGCCTCCGGAACGTCGCCGCGTACCGGCCGCAGCAGGCCGGGAAGCCGCAGCTCGTGCGGCTGCGGGTGGGGGACCGATGTCTCGGCCTGGAGGACGTCCTTCGGGAAGTCCAGGAGGACGGGTCCGGGCCGGCCGCTGCGGGCGATCTCGAATGCCTCGGCCACCGCCAGCGGCACCTCGTCGGGGTTCATCACGACGCTCGCGTACTTCGTGACCGGCAGCGCGATGCCGACGATGTCGGTCTCCTGGAAGGCGTCCTTGCCGAGCAGCGCGCGCGGGACGTTGCCGGTGATGGCGACCATCGGCACCGAGTCCATCATCGCGGTGGCGAGGCCGGTGACGAGGTTGATGGCGCCGGGTCCCGAGGTGGCGATGGCCACGCCCACCCCCCCGGTCGCCCGGCTGTAGCCATCGGCCGCGTGCGCCCCGCCCTGCTCGTGGCGGACGAGGATGTGGCGCAGCGGGAACTCGCGCAGGACGTCGTAGATCGGCAGGACCGTGCCGCCGGGGTAGCCGAAGATCGTCGTCACGCCCTCGCGAACCAGCGCCTCGCACACGGCGCGCGCGCCGATGCGGGGCGCCACCTGCCCGGCGGGCGGGGAGTCGCTGCTCGGAAGCGGGAGAGCTGTCATCTGGAGGTGAGCCTCGTACAAACAGGAACCCCGCCTGGCTTCTCGGCCTGGCGGGGTGTCGGTTGCGCTGTTCGGGTGCCTGTCCGGCTACTCGGTCGAGCGTCCTCCATCCCGCCATCCAAGAAGGACGACGAGCCGAAGAATGCTGATGAGTACGACGACGCCGAGGAGCCCGGTACGAACCGGGCGCACGATCGGCTGAACGGCGTACCCGCCGCGCTCGATGGACATGGGTGGACCCTACCAGCGCTGTCAACCCCGGCCATCGGGACCTTTGGCGACGCTCGGGCTGGTACCCCGGACCCGCGCCGGCGCAACCGACCGCGACGTTGTGCGGGACGAGCGGTCCTGGCGGATTTCTTGACCGTCAGCTGCCGGTCAGCGGGTTGAGCCAGCGGAGGCCTTGGAAGCGACCGAAGTCACGATCGGCCGAACAAAGCTCGGCGCCGTGCTCGATGGCAAGAGCGGCCAGATGCGCGTCGGAGACGAGATTCCCGGCAGTGCCGCTTTCGCCGAGCAGGTCGCGGAGGACGCTCGCATGTCGCGGCGTGGGGTCGATCACCGTCGTAACCGGGTGTGCCAGCCAGCCATCGATGTAGTCGAGGGCCTCGTCCGCCGTGAGCGGAAGCTGCATGATCCTTGGATTCGTGGTCAGGCGCAGGAACCCGAGCAGGACGGTCCAGCTCAGCGCCACGGTCTCGGTGCCCGAGAGCAGCGCGTTCCACCAGTGGAGGGCGGGCGCGTGCGAATGAGATCGTCGGTCGACCGCGTACATGAGCAGGTTGAGATCAGGGACCTTCACTTCCGCAGCTCGAGCTTGTGGATCGCCTGCTCGTCCTCGAGCGCCGCAGCCAGCTGAAGGGCCTTCGTCAGATCGACCCCCGGCTGGACGCCGAGATCGCGCGTGGTCTCCCGATACGGCCGCCCCTCATTCGCGTCGAGCGCCAGGCCGGCCCGCAGCGTGGCGTTGATCGCAGACTTGAACGAAATGCGACGCTGACGGGCCAACTCCCTCAAACGGGCCGATACGTCCGAGTCAAGCGTGACGGTGGTTCGCATGGACGCATCATAGCATCAAATAAAGCGATGCGATGATGATGCGCACGCCTCAGGATGTCCCCCTGGCGGTCAGCGCTCGCGCCAGCCGCGCGCCGGTGGTCACGGCGCCCTCGGATGCCGATGACACCAGCGCCGCGTACTTCGCCAGCACGCCGCCCGTGTAGCGCGGCGCCGGAGGCGTCCAGGCCGCCAGCCTGCGTGCCAGCTCCTCCGGAGCGACCTCGAGGTCCAGGCGTCGAGCGTCGACGTCGATGACGACCATGTCGCCCTCCTCCACGACGGCGATCGGCCCGCCGAGCGCCGCCTCGGGCGCCACGTGACCGATCATCAGCCCGTGGGTCCCGCCGCTGAACCGCCCGTCTGTGAGGAGAGCGACCTCGCCTCCCAGCCCCTCGCCCGTCAGCGCGGCCGTGACCGACAGCATCTCCTGCATGCCGGGGCCGCCGACGGGGCCCTCGTGGCGGATGACGACCACGTCACCGGGGCCGATGCGCTGCGCGCGCACCGCGTCGTAGCAGGCGGTCTCGGAGTCGAAGACGCGGGCCGGGCCACGGTGATGCCTGCGCTCGTGGCCGGCGAGCTTCACAACGCAGCCGTCGGGCGCCAGCGAGCCGCGCAGGATGGCGAGTCCGCCCGTCGGCTTGA
>DASWIE010000022.1:0-5238 GCA_036397815.1 Candidatus Limnocylindria bacterium | reverse complement strand
ACGAACGCCACGGTCACCTCCTCGTCGCCCTTGACCCACTGGCTGGAGACCACGATCCCCTCCCCGAAGCGCCGATGGCGAACGTGGTCGCCGGCGCGCCAGGCGAGCTCGCCGTCAGCCGGGCCCTGGGCGGTCGCCGTGCCCACTTCGAAGGCCCCGCTTCCCAGGTCAGGCTCCTCGGTACCCACGTAGCGGGTCGCGGCCACCCGCTCGCGGGCAGCGTCCAGCTCGCGACCGACCGTGGCCGGCGGCGGCGCGGCCATGTCCGGCAGCGAGACGGGGCGCAGCGGCTCGCTGAGACGGCCACGACGCGGCGAGCGGTAGCCGCCCGGCAGCCAGCCCGCATCGTCCACGCCGACGCGCTCCCAGCGCTCGCCGCCACGCCGGAAGGGCGACCCGTCTCGCTCGGCGTCCAGCAGCTCCTCCGGCAGCTCGGTGAGGAAGCGGGATGCCTCCGAGGCCGCTCCCACGCCCCACGTGGAGCGGTGACGGGCGTGGACCAGGTAGAGGCGGTCCTTGGCGCGCGTCATGCCCACGTACGCGAGGCGCCGCTCCTCCTCCAGCTCGCGCTCGTCCTCCAGCGCCCGCTTATGCGGCAGCAGCCCCTCCTCCAGGCCCACGATGAAGACGACCGGGAACTCCAGGCCCTTGGCCGCGTGCAGGGTGATCAGCGTCACCCGCTCAGGCCGATCCTCCAGCTCGTCCTGGTCGCTGACCAGCGCAACCTCCTCCAGGAAGCGTGCCAGGCCCTCGGGCGCGGCGATCTCGTCGAACTCGGCGGCGTGGTTGCGCAGCTCGAGCAGGTTGGTCCAGCGCTCCTCGCCCTCATCGGTCCCGTTGGAGATCTGCTCCTGCAGGCCGCTGCGCTCGAAGACCGCGTCGAACAGGGCCGACGGCGGCTCGACCGCGGCCAGCGCCATGAGGCCGCGCATCAGCTCGGCGAAGCCGGCCAAGGAGGCCCGCGACCGCGGCGCCAGGTTCGGATTCTCTCCCGCCGCCTGGACCGCGTCCCACACAGACACGTCGCGGCTCGCGGACCAGGCGCGCAGCTCCTCGAGCGTCTTGTCGCCGATCCCCCGGGCCGGCACGTTCACGATCCGCTCCAGCGCCACGCGGTCGGCGCCATTGCGCGCCAGCCTGACGTAGGCGAGCGCGTCCTTCACCTCGCGCCGCTCGTAGAAGCGGGTGCCGCCCACCAGCTGGTACGGGATCCCGAAGCGCATGAACGCCTCTTCCAGGACGCGGCTCTGGGCGTTGATCCGGTAGCAGACCGCGATCTCGCCGTACTGCATCGCCCCGTCCTCGTCGTCGGCGCGACGCGTCAGCAGGCCGGTCAGACCGCCGGACGATGAGCCGCCCACCAGGCGCTCCACCTGGCGCGCCACGAACTCGGCCTCCTCGTACTCGTTGTAGGCGTCGAAGAGCGTGATCTGGGTCCCCGCCCCCCGATCGGTCCACAGCTTCTTCTCCTTGCGTCCTTCATTGCGGCTGACGACCGAATGGGCGGCGTCCAGGATCGTCTGGGTGCTGCGGTAGTTCTGCTCCAGCTTCACAACCCGGGCGTCGGGGTTGTCGCGCTCGAAATCGAGGATGTTGCGCAGGTCGGCGCCGCGCCAGGAGTAGATGCTCTGGTCGTCGTCGCCAACCACCGCCAGGTTGCGGTGCTTGGCGGCCAGCAGGCTGCAGAGCAGGTACTGGGCGCGGTTGGTGTCCTGGTACTCGTCGACCAGGATCTGCTGCCAGCGGCCCTGGTAGCGGGCCAGCACGTCCGGGTGCTGCTCGAACAGGAAGACGGTCCGCATCAGCAGGTCGTCGAAGTCGACCGCGTCGTCCTCGTGCAGCTGGCGCTGGTAGGCCTCGTACACCCGCGCGGCCGTCTCGTCGTAGAAGTTGCCGGCCTGGCGCTTGGCGGTCACCACGTCCGCCAGCTCGTCCTTGCGCTGCCCGATCCAGGCCAGCATCCCGGCCGGCGCGAAGCGCTTGTCGTCCAGGTCGAGCGCCCGCAGCACGCCCTTGACCAGGGCCACCTGGTCGGCACGATCGTAGATCGTGAAGCTTCGGGTGAGACCGATGGCTTCGCCGTCGCGGCGCAGGATCCGGGCGCAGATGGCGTGGAAGGTGCCGATCGTCGCCTCCCTGGCGGCCTCCTCGCCGATGAGCCCGGCGATCCGCTCGCGCATCTCGTTGGCCGCCTTGTTGGTGAAGGTCACGGCCACGATCTGCCACGGCTTCGTTCCGGTGGCGACCAGGTAGGCGACCCGATGCGCCAGCACCCGCGTCTTGCCGCTCCCCGCCCCGGCGAGGATCAGGAGCGGGCCGGAGGTGTGCGAAACCGCCTCGGCCTGGGGCGGGTTCAGGCGGGCAAGGATCTCCTCCGGGGAGCGCGTGGCTGGGGCGGTGACACGTTCAGCGGGCATCGACCCGATTGTAGGGTCAGGGCGCCCCGAGCAGGGAGGCGAGCTCCGCCTCGACGGCGGCGCTCACCGCACCAGTGCCGCCCAGGATCACGATCCGGGTGGGATGCAGGCGGATGATCTCCTGGCCGAGCACCGACGGCACATCGGTGCCGCGCACGAGCAGCATCGGAACGTCGAGCGCGCCGGCCGCCGCACCGCCGGCCAGCCCGTCTGGGAAATTGGCGCCGGTCGCGAGATAGACGACGTCGGACTGGGCCCAGGTGGCCGCCGAGATCGCCGCCGCAGTCGCGTATCGGTCTGCGCCGGCCAGCCGCGTCACCGTGCCGAAGGTGTACGGGACCAGCGCGCTGAGCACCGCGTCCGAGATGGCGCCGGTGCCACCGAGGACGAAGATCCGCTGCGGGTTGAGCCTGTTCAGCTCGGTTCTGGTGGACCCGGGCAGCAGGCCCGGCTGGGTGAGCAGCACCGGCCCGTCAAAGTGCGCGGCCGCGGCACTGCCGCTCAAGCCATCCGGGAACGCGGCGCCGGTGGCGATGAACGCCGCGGGCACGCCTGGCGCGAAGGTGCCGGCGCTGATGGCGGCGGCGGTGGCGTATCGGTCCGGGCCCGCCATGCGATCGACCGGGCCGGCCGTGTACGCATCGAGCTGCAGCATGACGCCGTCGGAAACGACGCCGGCTCCACCCAGCACCCGGATGCGGCCGGGTGCGAGCCTCGAGAGCTCGGCGGCCGTGGCGGCGGGGATCGACGTCTGCGTGACCAGCAGCAACGGGCCGCCCTGGTGCGCCGCCGCGGCCCCGCCGGCGAGCGCGTCGGGGAAGTTGGCTCCCGTCGCCACGTAGGCGACCGGGACACCGGGGAGGTAGTGCGCCGAGCTGACCGCCACCGCGGTGGCGTAGCGATCGGCGCCAGCCAGGCGGGAGACGCTGGGACTCGCCGCCGAGATGCGAATCACCAGGTTGTTGATGCCGGGGAACGAGGTGGTGAGGTAGAGCTGGCCGGCGGGCCCGCGCACCACCGCTCGCAGGCGTCCCCAGGTGTTGTCGAAGAGGATCGCGCTCTGCGTCATGGTCGTGCCGTCGGGTGAGGGGGTGAAGCGGCGAAGGTCCGACTCCTTGAGCTGCGCCACAAACAGGTTCCCGTTCTGATCAGCCCATGGAGCGCCATCGGCGAACGTAAGGCCGGAGCTGGCGATAGTTGGCGTTCCCGATGCCCAAGCCGGGTTGAGGTAGGCGCTCGCCGGCCCACAGGACGGATCGGCCAGGTTCACGTTGCCGGCGCCGGTATAGCACGGCCAGCCGTAGTTCCCGCCCGCGACGATCAGGTTCACCTCGTCGTCGGTGTTCGGGCCGTGCTCGGCCGCGTAGACCTGGTCGGTCCCCGGGCGAAAGGCGATCCCCTGCGGATTACGGTGACCCATCGAGTAGATCGCTGTGCGGCCAGCCGCCCCGGGAAGGATTGGATTGTCCCCCGGGACCGATCCGTCGCGGTTGATGCGGAGCACCTTGCCGTTCGGTTCATCCGGGTCCTGGGCCAGCATCGCCTGCGCCGCGTCGCCCATGGTGACCCACACCTTGCCGAATCGATCCATCTCGATGGCACAGCCGTTGTGGACGACCGATGCCCGCATCCCGGTCAGCAGCGCCACGCCGGCGGTCCATGACAGGTCGGCCGCAACCGTGTAGCGCAGCACCTCGTTGATCCACTGCCCGCTGACGTCGCGCGAGGCGCAGACGTAGACGAATCGGTTGGCCGCGTAGTCGACGTCGACTGCGATGCCCATCAGCCCGGACTCGCCCTCGGCGTGGACGGCCGGGATGGTGATCGTCCGCAACAGTGGCGCATCGACCGCGCCGCTGGCGAAGACCAGCACGCTGCCAGGCCGTTCGGTGACCAGCATCTCGCCGTCGGGCGTGAAGGCGACGTCCCACGGAAAGGCCAATCCGTCCTGGACGACGGCGCTGGTAAGGGTCGGGTCGGCGGCCGTGGCGAGCGCCGGGGCTGTGCCGTTGCTGGCCGCCAGGAGCAGGGCGAAGGCGACCGCGCGTCCAGTCCTGATCCTGCTGGCAGCTGGCATCGGGTTCAGTGTAGACAGCCGCTGGCCCGCTGCGGATGGTTATTTGGTCCGCTCGGGTGAGCCCTTTCGAGGGAGGCACAGCCTAGTGCTCGGCCACCGCCTCCACCTGGACGCCGGCACCGGGGCCCTGGTTGAGGGACGGCCACTCGGTCGCCATGGCGGTGGCCTCCGCCATCGTATCGACCTCGACGATGATCAGGCCGCCGAGCAGCTCCTTGCCCTCGACGAACGGTCCGTCGGTGACCACCGGGTCGCCGCGCCGCCGGCGGACGGTGCGGACCACCTTCGGCCAGGCAAGGTCCGCGCCCCCACGGATCCGGTCGCGGTACTTCGCGAACCAGGCGTTGTGCTCATCCAGCTCCGTGGCCCGCTCGTCGTCGGAGAGCGACGTCCAGCGCGCGGCGTAGTCGGGATCGGGATAGGTGAAGAGGACGAAGCGCATCGGTCAACCTCGCGGTGCGTGGCGCGCACTCTGGCGCCGTTCGAACGGTACGACGAACGGCTCGCCGCCTGGATCGACGAAACGACGAACGCCCCGGCCGAAGCCGGGGCGTTCACATCGGTCTACGCCGGAAGGTGGACTAGTAGTCCATCCCGCCGCCACCCATGCCGGGCATCGGCGCCTTCTCCTTCTCGGGCATATCGGTGATGACCGTCTCGGTGGTCAGCATCAGGGCCGCCACCGAGGCCGCGTTCTCGAGCGCCGAGCGCGTGACCTTGGCGGGATCGATGATGCCGGCCGCG